>JAJRZG010000010.1 GCA_024275365.1 Planctomycetota bacterium
AACTGCTCGATCGTGAGCACGCCGACATGGTGCAGGGCGACCGCTCGCGCGCCAGGCAGGATTCCCCCATCCGCAAGTGGGGGAGTTGGGTTGGCCGCAAGTTTCGGCTGTGGATCTTGGGGGATCACATCCGTGACACGGGATGCTCGCTTCGAGTGATGAAGCGGGAGGTCGCGCTCTCGCTGCCCCTCGAGTTCAAGGGGCTCCACAGGTTTATCCCCGTGACAGCCGCGAGCCTGGGGTACAAGGTTGTCGAGATGCCGGTCAGCCACCGGGCTCGCGTTGCGGGTGAAACCAAGTATGGCATGGGGATCGTCAAGCGAGCCGTCCCCGGGCTGATCGATTGCTTCGCGGTGCGGTGGATGCGTAAACGCCGCAGACCGGTGACAGGGGTTGAAGTGGGGAGATCAACTTGCCAAGCAGAGACTGTTTGTCGCGAAAGGGAAGTTGAAAGCGCACCGGCTGGAAGCCGGCCCCACGATGAGAGCGAGTCACACGCATGAAGCCCGGCCCGATCATCGCCATGGTCGCTCTGATCTTCATCGGCATGTGGCTCGTCCTCCAGCCCACACTCGACCGCAGCGAGCGGATCGACCCAGACGCCTACTACCTCGAGGTCAAGCTCGGTGCCCGTCAGATCGTCGTCGAGTATCGGCTTGCTGGTGAAGCGGGGTATGAGTATCACTCCAAGGGTTGGCCCGAGGTTGACCAGCTCGGGTGGATCCCCGCGATCGAGTTTCAGGACCGCATGGCTGCGGAGATGGACACCTGGAAAGCCAGGCCCGCCTTTGAGCGCACCATGCTGGGCTTCTTCAATATCTCGAGTTGGGTCAACTTCGGGTGGATCGCTGCCGGGCTGCTTGGTCAGGCTGCGTTCTTTGGACGCATGATGGTCCAGTGGATCATCAGCGAGAAAAACCGCGAGAGCATCGTGCCCACAGCCTTCTGGTGGTTGAGTCTGGCAGGGGGAGTGTGCCTGTTCAGCTATTTCGTCTGGCGCGTCGACTTTATCGGCGTTCTCGGCCAAAGCACCGGCATCGTCATCTATGCCCGCAACCTCCGCCTCATCCACAAGCACAAACGCCGGTATTCCCAATCTGAAACCGAGGCTTCAGCAGCAGAATCCTCTGGTGATTCACCCGATTCTTAGCCTTGGCGCTTGCACCGCACCCCTCTCCGTGGGAGACTGTTACGCATGAAGATCATTCTCGACGACACGCCCATTGCGGACCCCCCCTCCAAGGCCACTACCCTCGCCGAGGCCATTGCCGCCGCTGCCGAGCGGGCCGCCACGCTGGACCGGGTGATTGTTGATATTTTTGCCGATGGCAGGGCTGTCAGCTCAGAAGAGCTTGACGACGAAGCGTCCATGGCACACACCTGCGACGAGGTCCGCCTGACCACCGCCGAGCCCCGGTCGTTTGTGCGGGTCACGATGTGCGATGCAGCCGATGCTCTTGATGGTGCCAGAGAGTGCCAGCAAAGAGCTGCCGAACTGATCGAAGCAGGCTCGACCACCGAGGGCTATGAGGCGCTCGAGGGCTCGCTCGCCCTCTGGCAATCGGCCAGGCAATCGCTCGATCAGGGTGCGCAGCTCATAGGGCTCGATCTTTCGACCCTTCCATTTGAGCACCCAGACATCCTGCCCGAAGCAATCGCCAAACTCTCGGCTGCGCTCGAAGAGGTCCGGCGGTGCGTCGGCGCACAGGACTGGGCAGCCCTCTCCGATGTGCTGCTCTATGACCTCGACGACCTCGTCGGCGAGTGGCAGAAACTGCTGCGGGATGTGGCGAAACATATCGCTGAGGATGCCAAGGGTTCGTGATCGCGGGGTGTGTGCGATGGATTCGGCCCTTGGCAGCAGCACAATCGACGAGCTGATGGAGCGGGCGTGCCAGCATGTTGCTGCTGCCGAATACTTTGATGCCGAGCGTGTGTGCACGCGGTGCCTGCGGGGGTCGCGGTCCAACCTCGACTTTGAGCGCATGGCTCGGATTGTCTTGCCGCTCCAGGAAGCCCGGCGTCAGAGGCGGGTGGCGGCCCTTGATGCCGGGATGGTCGCGGTGGTGCGCACCCGGCACGACCTCCCCAGACCTCTGGCTGCCGGGTGTTATCTTCTCAAGCCCCCCATGATCGGGCGCGATGGCACAAGCCTCCGCGAGACCCTCAACCGCCGGGGCATACCAGCGAGTGTGCTGACCCGCGAGCCCCTGACCCGCATGGGCAAGTGGCCGATCGTCGGCGTTGGCCCGATGGTGGTGCGGACGCAGGTCGAGCCGCCATGGCCAGTCGCGCGGGACGAGACCTCGCCCTCCAAAGACACCGATACGCGCCTTCCGCCTCTTGAATGGTTTGCACGCGCGAGCGAGGCCCTGGGTGATGTAGCGATCGCTGCCCTGGCACCGGGCGACCACCCGCACTACCGGGTCGATGACCTGCTTGACTTTCTCGAAGCCCACCCCGAGCACGAAAAACTGCACCAGGAGCTGGAACGAGCCTGCCGGGCCGCGATCGGGACCGCCGAGCCGACCCTCCCCCGGCGGCGGGGGATCGAAGACCCGAACAGTTTTTGAGCGGGCCTTCTCCCACCACGAGCGGCTCTGAAACTTCACCCGGACACCGCCGCTGAGGCTCTGCGAAGCGTCGGATCGGATCGATCGGGTCCAACATGGGACATTCCCTTACCCGAGACTTCGCAGAGCCTCAGTCTCGGCGTCCAAAGCAAGGAGCAGTGTTCTCCCGTGATTGCGCTCTGTGCAATACACTCCCCTTATGCGAATCCTCGGCATCGATCCCGGTTTGCGGCTGACGGGCTATGCCTGCCTCGAACGCGCCGATGATGCAACAGATACCCCAGTGCTCCTTGAGGCCGGTGTCTTTCGGCTCTCGATGGTCCAGCCTTCGGTGGCACGGCCTTTGGTGGTACGGCCTTTGGTGGCACGGCTCTCCGAGCCGTGTGTGTCCAAGCCAATGACACACGGCTCGGAGAGCCGTGCCACCGAAATACCTTCCACTGAGAAACCTGCCCCCGACAGCCGTTCCACCGCCTCCGTCTCTGCAAGGCTCGTCGAACTCGACCGGGATTTCCGGGATGCGCTCGAACGCCTCAAGCCGGAGGTCGTCGCGGTTGAGTCGCTCTTTGCCCACTACAAACACCCCACAACAGCGATCGTCATGGGCCATGCCCGGGGCGTGCTCTTGCTTGCGATTCAGCAGGCCGGGTGCCGACTCGTGGAACTCAAACCCAACGAAGTCAAAAAGTCCCTCACAGGCCACGGCCACGCGAGCAAGGCGCAGATGCAGCACGCTGTGCAGAGCATCTTTGGTCTGGCAGAGCCCCCAGACCCACCCGATATTGCCGACGCGATCGCGATCGCCCTCTGCGCCTCGACACGGCTCTCCGGTGTTCATGTGTAGAGAGTGCTTGTGATGCGCATCCCGAATAGTTCTCGTGCGTTTCTACGAGCCCCGAGCGCAAGCTCGGGATCACGAATGGTCGATATTCACAGGCAATACCAACCCTGTGCTTGCGCCCAGGGCTCGTAAAGACGCGTGCAAATTATTTGTGATCCGTATGTGAGGTGTCGTGTGTGGTGGTGCAGATGCTTTCGCGTTTTTAACAGCCCCGGATGGGGCGAAGGAGCATCGGCACTGTACCTCACCTTCGCCCCGCCGGGGCTCACCCCTCGCGCGCAACCGACCACCCCGGGCTGCGCCCGGGGCTATGGACCGGAGCCCTTCCAGGGCTCAAGGCATCGATGATCCCACAAAGAACTCGTGCGGCAGATGGGGAGAAAGGAAGAATCGCTCCGGAGGAGCGAAGTACCCAAGAGCACTGCTCACAGAGCCGTGGCACACAAGCCGTTACGCTGAAACACGCATTACCGATCAAACCGCCCCAATGCTGCACACTGCTCCCGCAGTCTCGGATAGAGCGTTTCATACACGCCGTGCAGTTCGTCATACACCGCACGCCGCGTCGCGTCCGGCTCTCGCGTTTCGGTGATACCGATTGCCTCGCTGCACGCCTCGGCTACATCCCCCCACACCCCCGCCCCGACACCTGCCATCAGCGCAGCCCCAAACGCCGGCCCCTCCTCGGTGTTGGGCAGTTCGACGGGCACCCCATAGACATCCGCCTGGAGCTGCCTCCAGAACGCGGTCTTTGACCCGCCGCCGCCGAGCCGGATGCGTTGCGTCTCGACGCCGACATCGCGAAAAATATCGAGAATCTGCCGCATGGTCAGCGTGACGCCCTCGACAACTGCCCGCACCATGTGCCCCCGCGAGTGTCTGCTGGTCAGGCCGATGAATGCGCCCCGCGCGTCTGGGTCTGGGTGCGGGCAGCGTTCGCCGGTGAGGTGAGGCAAAAAGACCAACCCTCCAGCACCCGGCTCCACAGCTTTAGCCTCTGCAAGCAGCTGGGCATACGGCGTGTCTGGAAACACCGCATCGTGCAGCCACGCGAGCGAGCCCGCAGCACTCAACATGCACCCCGTCAGCGACCAGTGCCCCAACCGCTTTCCTGTGCCATCGGCACTGCACATCGTGTGGACCCGTCCCGGGGGAGTGCCGCCGCAGCCCAGGTCCTTGCGTGACTCGTTGCAGTGTGCATAGATCACGCCACTGGTCCCCAGGGTCGCGAGCACAAGCCCCGGCTCAACGACCCCCGCCCCGACCGCCCCGCACTGGTTGTCGCCCGACCCCGCAACCACCGGCGTCCCCTCGCACAGGCCCGTCTGCGCTGCTGCCCAAGAGGTGATCCGCCCAGCCACCTCGCACGACTCAAGCACCGTCGGCGAGATTGACGAATCGAGCTCGAACAATCCGAACGCGTCCTGGTGCCACCTGCGCCCGTCAACATCAAAGAGCAGCGTCCCCGCTGCATCGCCGACATCGGTCGCAACCCGGCCCGTCAGCCGCAGCCGGACAAAGTCTTTGGGCAGGCACCACGCCGCGACCTGCGCCCACACCTCCGGCTCATGCTCACGACTCCAGAGCAGCTTGGGGAGTGTAAAGCCCGCAAGCGCCGCGTTGCCGACCAGTTCGACAAGCTCTCGCCGCCCGCCGACAGTTCCCTCGATCCGCTCGCACTGCCTTGCTGTGCGTTGGTCGTTCCAGAGCAGGGCTGGTCTGAGTGCCCCGCCCTCGGCACCGCCGCCAAAGAGTGCATCCTCGCCCAGCAAGACCGAGCCGTGCATCTGCCCCGAGAGCCCGACCCCACTAACCGCATCCCCCGAGACACCAGCCTGTTCGAGCACCCCCCGTATCGCCGCGATCGTCGCGACCCACCAGCCCTCCGGGTCCTGCTCTGACCACCCCGGCTGAGGGGTCAGCAAGACATGCGGCGACGAGGCACTCGCGCGCAGGCACCCGCTGCCATCACACAGCACAGCCTTGGTCGATGAGGTCCCGATATCGATGCCCAGAAGGAGAGTCATGCCGAGAGTCTACTTCGGTCCCGGGCTGTCAGCGCGGAGGTCGATCGTGATCTGTGCATCGATCGAGCCTGTCCGCTCCTCGTGCCACACCGCCCACTCGATCTGCCTGATCTGAGGCAGCACGATCGCGCTTGAGAGCAAGACCCGCTCGGCCCCCTCGGGAGCCGTGTCGCGCTCCGGGTGCGGTGTCGGCATCGAGAACGCCGCCACGCGCCCGGCCCACCGCTTGGGCATTGCCCGTCCGACATGCAGGTAGCGCCTCGGCGGGAGATCAGCAACCAGTGATGCCAGCGGGTTGTTGGTCGCAGTGGGCACAGCGTGTGGCGAGCGGTCGGGTCGGGCAGTTCCGGTTGGGTCATAGTGGACGATCCACCACCCGGGCTGAGCCTGGCCCGCCCCCGCATTGCTCTCCGATTGTGGCACAAAGAGCCAGTTGAGCATCGGCGCGATAGTGCTCGTTGCCGGGCTTGCTGAGGGATTGGCAGCGAGCCTGATCGACCGGACCTCTGTCGGGCTCATCGGCTCACCATTGAACGAGTTATGGAACCGAGCGTTGCTCCCATCGCCAGGAGCCGAAGTGGCCTGGTCTGCGAGATACTGATCGGCCTGTTGAATCAGCCGTGCCAGGTCGGGCGCTTCGGTCGCAAACAGCACCTCGGGTTCGGCATCTATCGGCGCACCCGGCTCAAGCCACACCGCAAAGATCGAACGATCGCCGAGCAAGGGTGCGAGCCCGTCGCGCTCCGGGTCGGGCAGCGAGGTTGCGATCAGAGGCTGCGCCCACTCGCGGGCTTCTTGCACCGCGGGGCGCGTCCCGACCAGCACGAGCGCGGGGTCCGGGGGCAGGCTGTCGAGCAGCTCGGGAGACCAGCGGTCAATCGCGCCGGCTTTCAACCCGGGCATCCACGCCGAGGCTGGACCCGCGGTCGCCTCGATCTGCCAGACCCCGTTCTCGATCCCGATATTGGCAACAAAGAACCGGTGCTGTGAGGTCGCCGGGTCGGGCAGCCTCTGGAGCAAGACCGCGTCCCGTGCTGTAAATGCCGCGACCGCTGCGCCCCCGGGCAGTTGACCGAGCGTGCTTGTGAGCGCCTTGCAGTGCAAGAGCGGCAGCAACTCCTCGAACAACTGGCGGTCGGCAGCCGGTGCGAGCAAGAGCAGCGTCGAGGAGGGTGTGTTGTCGAACGCGCCCTCCTTGGTGCAACTCAGGCGGCCGTTGGATGTCGCGAGCAGGAACGAGCCGTGCTCAAACTCCATGACCACCTGCCCGCCCACGACCCGACGCGGGACCGCGCCGAGGTCGGCGCGGAGTTTGCGTTCAGTCACAGGGTCGAGCTCACTGAGCAGCGCCCAGTGGGGGCCGCTCACATCGCCCGGTTGCAGGTCGGCACCGACAATCACCATCCGCTGCCCGAGCAAGAGGTCAAACGCCTCGGCATCGGTCATGCCCAGGCCTTCAGCGAGCCCCGACCACGCATCGATGATCGCTGCGGGCCTTGCGAGGGTCGCCATCGTGAGCATCAGGGGCATCTCGCCAAGCTCTTGGCGCAGCCTCGAGCCGTCGTCGATGGCGAGCACCATATCCACGCTCATCGGGAGCCGCGTGATGATCTTCCCAAGGTCGGGCTCGAGTGCAGAGGCCCGCGTACCCATTGCGCCAATCAGGCACACGATGAACAGCCCCAAGCCCAACCGAGAGAGTCGTCGAGCGAGATGGTTCGCGGCACAGCACATGATGGGTCTACTGGTCACTTCCCTCAGAGGAGTCGTCGGCATCAGATATGATCTGGTCGTCAGAAGTCGGCTGAGGCTCGCGGAGAATCACAAGCAGAGAGCCAAACCGACTGATGAAGGGGCTCTCGATCTTGGCTGAGGGGTATGTATATTTCTCCGGCACGCCGAGAAGAATCGGTGTCCGAACCATGGTGTAGTCCACCTTCGCAACAACCCGAGGCCGATCAAGTGAAAGGTCAAAGTGCAGGTCGGCATCGGGCCTGATCTGTGGCGAGAGCGACAGCGCACGAATCGGTGAAGCGATGGATGCCTGGATCGTTTCCGCAGCCTGCTCAGCAAGCATCGGCCGGTCAGGTGCGGTCTGCTCTGTCGCCTCGACAAGCTGTGATACTGTTGCCGGCTGCTCGCCGAGGTTGACTTGCGGCGCGTGCCGTTGCACGAACGAGGCAAGGCCAACAGCCCCGACAACACCCGCAGCCACCGCAAGACGCCCCGCGGTCACCATGCGCCGTGAACGACCGGGCAAGAACCGCCGCCGCCCGTGGACGCGGTCCAGGATCACCTCACTCAGGTCGGGTGTCTCTATCGGCTCGCGCAGCCGATCGATCCCGATCCGCGTCCGCGCGAGTTCTTCACTCGCGCCCGCGTCGCGTCGGATCGCACCGAGCAGTTCCTGCGATCGCTCGCGTGACACTTCGCCATCGAGCAGCTCATCGATCAGCCGCTGCGACGGCACCTTGTTATCGTTGTGTTGACGAGTCACCCCCACACCTCCTTGACCCGGCTTGTGGCCCGTTCACTCGCTTCGAGTAGCTCACGAAGGCGCTTTCGGCCCCGGTGCAGGTGGCTTTTCACCGTCCCTTGGGGCATGTCCATGTGCAACGCGATCCGCGCGATCGGCCAGTCACACTGATGAAAAAGCACGACCACCTCGCGCTGGGTTGCGGGCAATGACTGGAGCACCCGCGTCAACTCGTCGCGGGCGTTCGTGTTGACCTCCGCGCCGATCGTGTCTGATTCGGGCAAGGCCCCGTCACCGCGCCACCCGTCCACGATCTCGGTCTGATACACCGGCTTGCGTTTCTGTTTCGCGTTGATATAGAGCCGCCGAGCGATCGTGTAGAGCCAGGTCGAGAACCGGTACCGGTCGTCAAACTTGTCAAGGTTTGTCAGCACCCGGACAAACGCTTCCTGCACGATGTCCTCTGCCATCTCATGTTGACCCGAGAGCCTGAGGATGTAGGCGTACAACGGCCCCTGATACGCTCGTATGCACTCCCCAGCCGCAGAGCGGTCGCCCGCTGCTGCCCGGCGAATCAGAGTTCGTTCTGTGGCTCTATCCATAATGCTCACGCTTTCACTATACAGGGAGCTGCCCACCCCGGTTGCGGACGAAAAGCCCACACTCCAAAAAGAAAGCCACCCCCGATCGGATTCCGATCAGAGGTAGCAAGAGAACGGTTTTTTGATTCCCAGTGGGGCGGGCATCCCCGCCCGCCTTCCTGTCACACTGGGCAAGACCCCACTCAGGCAGCCTTCCGACGAACCTTCCGAGACCCCGCGTTCGGCTGATTCACCTCGGAGCGGTGGTAGGGGTTCTCAATGAGCACATCGAAGAGTTCCTGAGGCGAGTTGCCCCACAGGTCTGCTCCGATCTCTTCAGCAAGCCCCTCAGCCCGGCTAAACACCCCGCCTCCGACCGCAATCTGGAGGTTCGGGCACGCCCCGATCTCTCGGATCGAGTCGATCAGGTGCCGGATCTGTGGCAGGTCGCCCGGTGCCGAGCAGAACATCAGCAGGATTTCAGGCTTGGTCTCCTGCACCTGTGCGAGAATCTCATCAGCCGCGACCCCGCCACCAGAGAAGGTCATCTGGTACCCGTTGGCTTCGAGAAGATCGATGGCAATCTGGGCACCCAGCTCGTTCCCTTCGCTGGGGCCACACGAGGCAAAGATCGACTTGCCATTGCGGGGTGCATGTTCGAGTGTGATCGAGGTCTGATCGACCATCACCCGCAGCAGTCGGGTTGCCATGCGGTAGCTCAGGGCGGTGAGGTGGTCATTGCGGAACAAACGGTCGATCTGGTTGCAACTCGGCCAGAAGACCTCGGTGTGGATCGAGTTGCTCGACATTCCGGATTCGTGCATCTCTTTGATAAACGACCGGGCCGCGACCCGGTACCAATTGATGAGGATTTCAAAGAGCCGTTCCATCAGGAGTTCGTGGTTCATAGTGTGCCCATTCTCATTTCCGTGTGTCTGTGAGACCAGCAGCGGCTCCACGCGATGCTGGGCTGGTACTGTTCCACGGGCTCCGCCCGCAGCCCGACACCCGCCGGGCTGACCTGAGAATCGGCCTCCCTCTCGCTGTGCCATAAGCCCAACCCGTGGGGACGGATTCTGCGCGTGCGACCGGGTGGGTTGTCCGATAAGGGTCGGCAAGTTCAGCGGTCTTGTGTTTGATCGGGCGCAGGTTTGTGCCCAAGAGACCGCACACACACGCCAAGCGTCAGAGGCTTCCGGGCGACCCTGGTAAACCCAACCCGCCCCATCAGGGTCCCCAGTGATCGGCTGTCCATAAAGGACCCCACACTGCGGGGCAGATACTTGTACGCCCCGCTCCGGTCACGACTTAGGAGTGTTGCGGTGCGGGGCATCACCCACCCGCAATAGAAGTCGTTGCACCACCTGACCGGGGCGAACCCGGGGCGGTCAAACTCGAGGATCACCAGCCGTCCCCCCGGCCTGAGCACACGGAAGAACTCCCTGATCGCCCGCTCAGGGTCTTGCACATTGCGTATCCCAAACGCAATCGAGACGACATCGAACGAGCACTCTTCAAAGGGCAGGTCCTGCGCATCACCCTGGAGATACCGGACCCTCTGCCCCAAGGCAGGGTCGTGTTCGGCAAGACGATCTGTTTTTACGCGGGCCAAATCGATCATTTCTGTTGTAAAATCGAGTCCGATAACCGCTATGGCCCCTGTCTTTGCAAACGCAAGCGTCAGATCGCCCGTCCCGCAGGCACAATCGAGCACCTCATCCCCCGCCTGCACAGCCGCAGCCCGCACCGCCTCTCGCCTCCATGCCTGGTCTCGCCAGAGCGAATGGACCCGGTTATTGAGGTCGTAGCTGCGGGCGATGGCGGCAAACATGGCCCGCACCCGCTCGGCTTTGTCCTCCCGGGCGTGCAGATCAGCCAGATCGGCATCGGTCCAGGCTTTGGGCTGGGGATTCAATGGATCAGTCGATACATCAGTGGGAGAGGTCGAGGGCTGGGTTGGCAAAGAAGACTCGTCCATAGTTGATATCGAATACCATCGAACACGCGGGCGACTCGTGCGTCCCACGCCATCAGCGACCATCCCCACGCAGAGCGACCAGCTCGGGGGCAACTGTAGGAGGTACCGACCCATGCGCAACGCAACGACCTTGCAGGCTGCGGTGATTCTGCTCGCAGTGATCGTCGTCACCGGCCTGACCGGCTGCTCGACCAACCCCGCCACGGGCAAGAGCAGCTTTATGCTCCAGAACTGGGAGTGGGAGCGGTCACTTGCCGCCTCAGCCGGGCCTCAGTTCACCGAAGAGTTTGGGGGTGAGATCTCCGACACTTCCATCCAGGCGTATGTCACCGAAGTTGGCACCAAGCTCACCCGGGCAGCCGTCGAACAGGCCTACGCCGAGATCCCCGAGCTTGATTGGGACTACACCCTGCTCGACTCAGCGGTGCTCAACGCCTTTGCCCTGCCCGGGGGCAAGGTCTATATCTCCCGAGGCCTTGCCGACAAACTCAAGAACGAAGCCCAACTCGCAGGTGTTCTCGGGCACGAGGTCGGGCATGTCCTTGCCCGTCATGGCAACCAGCGCATCAGCAAGCAGATCGGGTTCAACATCGCCATGGCTGGTCTTGCGGTCGGGATCGGGCTCTCAGACGAAGACGGGGATATCCGCAAGTATGGGCAGTACGCCCTGCCCGCGGTTGCGGTCGGTGGTAATGTCGTCTTGCTCAGCTACGGCCGTGATGAAGAACTCGAAGCCGACAGGCTCGGCATCAGCTACATGGTCGCCAACGGCTGGGACCCGGTCGGGCAGCGGCAAGTCATGGAGATCCTTGGCCGCGGGGCACAAGGCCAACGCCCCCCCGAATGGCTCAGCACCCACCCGGCAAGCGAAACCCGCGTCCGCCGCATCAACGAGATGCTCAAGGGTGAGTACGCCTACACCCAGAACAATCGCGACTACGGCCTCTTCCCCGACCGGTATCGCGACCGCATGCTCTCGCGCTTGGAAGCACTCCCCGCACCCCGTCAGGCGCGTGCAGGTTCGTTTGATCTTGCCCAGCCGATGACATGGTGCGGGACTTGTGCTGAGGGTGTTGCGGGTGCGGGTGCGGGTGCGGGTGCCATGGCTTCGCGCTAGCGTAGCCATGACTCACTCAAAACCCCAAGATGCCGGGTGCCACGGCTTCGCGCCAGCGTAGCCATGCAGGAATTTCTAGCATGCGTACGCTTACGCGAAAGCATGGCACCCGGCACAGTGGATGAGCACAAAAAATACTCACACGGATATGTTCTCAATATGCCTTCCCGTCCTCACCTCAAACGCCACGAAGGCCATAACCACGCCCGTTTTCTGACCTGTTCCTGTTTCGGGCGCAAGCCTCTGCTCAGCCGTGAACGAACTGCCCGCTGGCTTGTCGATGCGATCGAAACCTCTCGCAACAAACACGGTTTCGATCTCTGGGCGTGGGTCATTATGCCCGAGCACTTTCATCTCTTGATCTTCCCACCCGCAAGTGGTCCCGATGTCGGCTCGATCCTTGCCTCCATCAAACTCGCGGTCGTGAGGCGGGCTGTCAACTGGCTCAAGGCCAACGCGCCTGACAAACTTCTCTTGCTCGCAGATGAACGGTCCGACTGCTCTGTGGTGTAATGCTTCTGGATGCGGGGCGGGGGGTATGACTGCAACCTCTGGACGCCCGAGCATATCTGGGACAAGATACGCTACATACACGAGAATCCGGTGTTGCGAGGCCTCTGCAATCAGCCGGATGACTGGCAGTGGTCCAGTGCCCGGACCTTTCGTGATTGTACGAAGGGGCTGTTGAAGATCGATGATCGTTCGATACCGGTGTTGACACATCAGTGAGCATCATGGCTACGCTGGCGCGAAGCCATGGCACCCGCTCACCCGATCCCCCAGAACCCCGCCCAGTTTTTCCACGCAAAGCCGTCGATCTCCTCATCACTCCACCCCCGGTCTCGCAACGCCTCGCACAGTTTCACCAGATCACTCGGCGAATCGATCCCCTTTGGCAGGTCGGTCGCCTTGATCCCGCCGTCCATATCCGTGCCAAGCCCAACCCCACGCCGATGCCCCATCACGCTGCACACATGCTCGACATGCGCGATGGTCTCGGCGATAGTGGGGCGGTCTTTGGGGTTGTGTCGATCGAGCCCGGTCTTGATGAAGTTGCGCACCAAGTTGAGCCCGACCATGCCGCCGCGCCTGCCGATCTCGGCGATGGTCTCGTCTGAGAGGTGCCGTTGCCAGTAGGGGTTGACTTCACCATCGAGCAGTGCTCGGCAGTTCGAGTGAGACGCAATGACCGTAGCGTCCGTGTGTACGAGCAGGTCGTCGGTTGCGCGCTGCGAGAGGTGCGAGAGGTCGTGGACCACACCGAGCCTGTCCATGCCCGTCGCGAGTTCGCGCCCGAGCTCGGTCAGCCCGTCGGCATCCCCTTTGCTCACTCCGTTCCCCGCCGCATAGCGCGATCCCCGCCACCACGCCATCCCGATCGCGATCACGCCTCCCTCGGCCCATTCGTCGAGCTGATCGGGGGTCTCGATCGGATCAGCACATTCCATCAGAATGCCAAGGAGCAGCGGGGCTGCCACATTGTGGTGCAGGCTTCCAGCCTGCGCGCATTCTTCAACCTGTGCAGGCTGGAAGCCCGCACCACAATGTGCAGGCTGGAAGCCTGCACTACAACGCCTGCCCATCAACTCGATCACCCCCGCATCCCGCCAGGCGTGATAGAGCTTGAGCTGCCGCATCCCCGCCCGCCAGGCCGCGATCGTATCGCCAACCGGATACGCAGACTCGGGCGCATCGGTCTGCCCCCCCGCCGCAAGAGCCTCTGTAAAGATCGTCCCCAGACATCCCCGCACACCTCCATCCCTCAGCGAGGGCAGTGTCACCGCAGCTGGCAACAGCTTCCCCCGACAATCGCTGAGCCCGGTGTGCATATCGCGCCCAAGCTCGGTGAGATAGGCCAGGTCGAGATGGGCATCAAAGAAGATGTGCGTCTGGGGCTGGGACACGGTTTATGCCTCAAAGAGGTGTCTATGGGGCCTTCAAGTGAAATGCAGGGGCGGCGTTTGCCAGTTACACTACGGGGGAACTGCGGGCGATCGTTGCCCGATCACACTCAGGGAGGTTTTTATGCCTATCTATCGAAAGAATCGTCACCATCGTGGCGGCGTGTTGTTTGGGTGCCTTGTGGCGCTCGGGGTGGTCGTGCTGCTGCTGGTCATCGGTGGCGTGATCATTGCGATGAACTGGCGATCTTGGGGAGCTGCTGTCATGGAGCAGGGCATGACCCAGATCATCGACTCAGCAGACCTGAGCCAGGCCGATGCTGATGCGATGAAGGGCGAGGTCTCGGAACTCATGCAGGACTTCTAGGACAAGAAGGTGTCGCTTGAAGACCTCGCCATGGTGCTCGGAGAGTTGGCTGAGAGCCCCGTGCTTCCCGCAGCCTCGATCATGCTTGTGGACATGCAATATATTCAGGGGTCAGACCTTTCTGATGAAGACAAGGCCTAGGGCTCGACGCAGTTCAGCCGATTCATACGGGGGCTGTTTTCTGAGGAGATTTCCAAGACGAAGATAGACGATGTGACCGAGCCGATCGCCTATACAGGTGGCCCCGGCGAGGTGATGCGCATCAACGCCAACAACCTCAACCTTGAGCTCAAAATGCCGGAGGATGTCGCCTCCGAAGAGCTGCTGGCCTTCCTGGCCAACTGCAAGAGCCAGGCCGATGCAGCCGGTATCCCACCGGAACGGTACTCGATCGACATGGCTGCTGAGTTTGCAGCCGCCATCGATCGGGCGATGGGTCGAGCCCCGGAACTGCCCGAAGCAGAGCCCGAGACCGGCGAGACCGAGACAGAGGCCGAGACTGACGAGACCGAGACAACGCCGCCCGAGGATGATGCAGGCGAAGGCTGATCGGCAGCACTCACCGACGCACAGAACGACAGACCGGGACTGAGCAATAGAGCCCCGTCCCGGTCTGTTTTTCTGTGTCCATCTGCGGTGCTTCTCGATCCAGCCCCGGATGGGGCACAGGTGCATAGCCCCGGGCGCAGCCCGGGATGGTCGGTTGCGTGCGAGGGGTGAGCCCCGGCGGGGCGACGGTGAGGTACAGAGCCGATGCGCCTTCGCCCCATCCGGGGCTCGATCGTGGGAATCGCGGGTGTCCCCGGGCTGCGCCCGGGGCTATGGACCGAAGCCCTTCCAGGGCTCAAGGCATCGATGATCTCACAAAGAACTCGTGCGGCAGAAGGGGAGAAAAATGAATCGCTCCGGAGGAGCGAAGTACCCAAGAGCACGAGTTCGTTGTGGATCCTGTATAAGTATGCCTCTCGAGAACTCTTTCTCTGCCTTTCCCTCAGCGAAACTCTGCGCCCTCAGCGGCAAAAAATACGGCACCAAACCCCCTCCAGCCTCCGCGTGTGCCTCACGGAACAAGAACTGAAAGGGTGTTGTTTGGCACAAGGCCATTCCTGCTTGTCAATATGTGACAGAACGCTCCCTCGGGCTTGACAAATCATCCATAGCCTGCGATACTTTGTAGTCGTGGCTACTATGTCGCCGATGCTACAGCAAACAGGAGGTCTCTGATGGGCATACCGATGAACGAACTTTCGAGGGGTCGATCGGCGACAGTGCTCGGGCTGACCGCACAGGGGGCCTTCCGCAACCGTTTGCTCGATCTGGGGCTCGTCCCCGGGACCAGTGTCGAGCGTGTCATGACGAGCCCGGCTGGCGATCCGGTCTGCTACCGGATCCGCGGCGCCATGATCGCCCTTCGCAGCAGCGATGCCGCCTGCGTACGCGTCCAGGACTGAGCCCCCTTCATCTTGCTTTGCCATCTGCCATTTGCTCTTTGCCATTTGCTCTCGCACCCCAACACATCCGGAGTTTCCCAATGGCCTGCCGCGATCGATGCGAGACCAGTCTGCCCACAGTGCCCGTCAATGTCTCCGCAGGCAGCCACGATTTCGTCGTCGCGCTCGCGGGCAACCCCAACACCGGCAAGAGCACCGTCTTCAACCACCTCACCGGCCTGCGCCAGCACACCGGCAACTGGCCGGGCAAAACCGTCACCAGAGCCGAGGGCACCTTCCGCCATGCGGGCAAGCGGTTTCGGCTCATGGACCTCCCCGGCACCTACTCGCTCCTCACCGGCAGCACCGACGAACAGATCGCCCGCGACTATCTTCTCTTTGATCGCCCCGACTGCACCGTCGTCGTCTGCGATGCGACGGTGCTCGAGCGCAACCTGCACCTCGTGCTTCAGGTGCTCCAGATCACTCGTCGCGTGGTGCTGTGTGTGAACCTGATGGACGAGGCCGACCGCAAACGCATCGCCCTCGAAGCCCGCGTGCTCGAGCGCGAACTCGGCATCCCGGTCGTCCCGACTGCTGCTCGCAAGGGGCAGGGGCTCGACCACCTCGTCGGGCACATCCACGAGATCGCCTCGGGTGCGGTCTTGCCGTCGCCCAACCCGGTGCTCTTTGACAAAGAGCTCGACGCAGCGATCGAGACCCTCACACGCCAGCTCCGCGAGACGATCCCCGGCTTGGCAAGTGCTCGCTGGGTCGCGATGCGTCTTCTCGATGGTGACGAGCGCATCGAACAGGCGCTCATATCCGGTGAGTTGGTCGGGCTCGCAGATGAGGCTGCCCCGCGCAGCACCTCGGGGCAGGCCACATGAGCACCCCCCCCGACATCAACTCGATCCTCGCTGAGGCCCGTGCCGCCCGCGACCGCCTCGGCCCCAACACGCACGACCGCATCGCCGAGGCCATGCACGCCCGATCATCCGAGATCGCCCGTGCGGCTGTCCGCATCACCGGCCGTGCGCCCGTCGAGTGGGACCTGCTCGCAGACAAAGTGCTCACCAGTCGGCTCCTCGGGTTCCCGATCATGCTCGTCGGGCTCGCGGTCGTGCTCTGGATGACGATCGCCGGGGCCAATGTGCCGAGTTCGATGCTCGCCAGCGGCCTTTTCTGGATTCACGGCCACCTGGTCGCG
>JAJRZG010000129.1 GCA_024275365.1 Planctomycetota bacterium
CGACAAAGGGCGGCTGGCGGGATTCGAACCCGTGACCCCCAGGATCACAACCTGGTGCTCTAACCAACTGAGCTACAGCCGCCATCTGGGGGGCACAAAGCACCCGCAGAGGCCCAACGATATCCGGGCTCGGGGCTCGGGGTCAATCCATGTGCAAAAACCTCCCCCAACGAACCACAAAACACCCCCTCGCTCGAACCCTTTGGCTGGAGAATCAGCGGGGATCAAACCTACGCTATGCATCCACAATCCGTTTTTCGGCTCCCCATCCCGGCTGCCACTTTATCAAGGGAGATACGCCGTGACGCAGTTCGCCAACTCACCCGCTTTGGACCTCTCCACCCACCGTTGCCTGAAGAATCTCGCGCCTGCTGCTCTGATCGAGCACGCGATCACGGCCGGCGAAGGCCGACTCGCCGCCAACGGGGCGCTCGTCTGCATGACTGGCGACCGTACCGGCCGAAGCCCCAAAGACAAATATCTCGAAGACACCCCCGATATCCACGACAAGATCGACTGGGGCAAGGTCAACCAGCCGATCACCCCCGAGCGGTTCGACCGGGCGTACCAGATCGCGGTCGAGCACCTCAACAGCCAGCCGAAGCTCTTTGCCTTCGAGGGTTGGGCGGGGGCCGATGTCAACCATCGGCTGGGCGTCCAGGTCATCACCGAGCAGGCGTGGCACGCCCTCTTTGCCAGCACGCTCTTTATCCGCCAGGGCTCGGCAAGTGACGCGGGCGATGGGAACTGGATGCACGACTGGACGATCATCAACGCGGGCCGTCGTCGCCTGACCGCGGAAGAACAGGCCGAACTTGGATTGGAGAGCGGCCTGCTGATCGCCCAGAGCATGGCGAAGAAAACGGTCGTCATCCTCGGCACCGAATACGCTGGCGAAATCAAAAAGAGCATCTTCTATGCGATGAACTTCGACATGCCCGAGCAGGGCGTCTTCCCGATGCACTGCTCCTCGAATGTCGCCAACGATGATCCGAAAAATGTCGCCCTCTTCTTCGGGCTCAGCGGCACGGGCAAGACCACGCTCAGCGCCGATCCCGACCGTGCGCTCATCGGCGATGACGAGCACGGCTGGGGGCCGAACGGTGTCTTCAACTTTGAGGGCGGGTGCTATGCCAAGTGCATCAAGCTGAGCAAAGAGGGCGAGCCGCAGATCTGGGATGCGATCAAGTTCGGCTCGGTGCTCGAAAACACGGTTATCGACGATGAAACCCGCGTGCCGGACTATGACGACGGGTCGATCACCGAGAATACCCGCGTCACCTACCCGGTGGACTTCATCCCAGGCGCAAAGATTCCCAGCGTGGGCGGGCACCCGACCAATGTCGTCTTCCTGACGGCCGATGCCTTTGGCGTGCTGCCCCCGGTGAGCAAACTCAGCCCCGAGCAGGCGGCGTACTACTTCATCAACGGCTACACCTGCAAGCTCGCCGGGACGGAGGCGGGCGTGACCGAGCCGGTACCCAACTTCTCCGCCTGCTTCGGGTCGCCCTTTATGCCCCGCAGGCCGACGGAATATGCCGCGATGCTGACCGAGCGGATCGCCAAGCACGGGGCGAGCGTCTGGCTGCTGAATACCGGCTGGACGGGCGGCCCCTATGGCACCGGCACACGCTTCAGCCTCAAGTACACCCGGGCGATGGTCAGTGCGATCCTGGATGGCTCGCTTGCCAAGGCCGAGTTCACACCCGATCCGGTCTTCGGGTTGCCGATTCCCGAGTCGGTGCCCGGCGTGCCCAGCGAGGTGCTGCTGCCGAGGAACACCTGGGCCGATGGAGCGGCGTATGACGCCCAGGCGAAGAAGCTGGCCGCGATGTTTCGGGAGAATGCGGCGAAGTTTGCAATGAGCGAGGCGGTGATGGAGGCGGGGCCGAAGGGGTAGGAGGATACGGGACACCACCCTCCCCGGTGTCTCCAGACGCCGACGCTGAGTCTACAAAGCGTCGGATCAGGAGGAAGAAAACGGGGATTCGTGTGGTCTGTCTTGTTCCGGGCGGGCCAGGCGCCCGCTCCACTGGGAACCGATCGATTTGGCGAGGTGCTTTCTTACCGCATCTGTTCTGTCATCTTCCTGACTCGTTCGACCATCACAGCCATCGCTTCCTCTTCGCTCATCGCCTCAAGCTCTGCCTCGGCTCGGTCGATCCGCTCTTGCACACGGGCCTTTCGCTCCTCTGGCGAAAGCACGATGTCCTCTTCGATCTCCTCGAGTGGGCCACAGGAATACTTGTCAATCCGACCCGTTGCAAACGCGGCCCGAATCGCAGGCAATGTCTCGACAGCGCGAAGCTCAAGGAGCGAACAGATAATGTGGGCGTTGATCCCGGAGTGTCCATACTCGGCGTACTTGAGCATCTTGTCAAAGGCTGCCACCACGCGGTCGCGCGTCTCGGGGTGCTCGAGGGCGATCCGCTCGAGCGCATCGACAAAGTACAGCCTGGCCCCGAACTTCTCGCGGCTGTCGGCAGCAACACCAGCCAGAGGAACAATCGCCATCTCGCCAAACCGTGCGAGAACTCCCGGCATGTCTTCGAGCCAGGCGTCATCGTTATCCCGGTCGAGCCGGCGGGTCAGTTCGATAAGATCGGCGAGCAACTCGGGCGGGTGTAATGCCCCAAGCGCCCGGGCCGCGTGGACAGGGCCATAGGAACCCGGCGCATCTCCATTGGCCAACTGACGATCAAACACCAGGCGGCGAAGTTCGGGGATGTGCTCGGGGCCGATGCCCATCGCCGCATAATCGGCAAAGGGCTCGGTCCGCCAGAACTTCTGCTCGCCATCTGCACACCCCGGACAGCCGAGAATAAGGAGACGGTCAAGCGGGGGGGCATACTCGGTGGGTGTAGTGCTCATCGCCGAAGAATACCAGAGATGCAGCGAGAAAGAAACCCCTCTCCTATCATCCCCCATGCGCGTCATCGTTGATTTCACGGTCGTCCCCATCGGTGTCGGGGTTTCGCTCTCGCCCTTCGTCGCGGTCTGCGAGCAGGTGCTCACAGAAGCCGGCCTCGACCACACCCTCCACGCCAACGGCACCGGGGTCGAGGGTGAGTGGGACGAGGTCTTTGCTGCCATCCGCACCTGCCACGAACGCATCCACGAGATGGGGGCTCCTCGCATCTCGACGGTCATCAAAGTCGGCACCCGCACCGACCGCCAGCAGACGATGGCCGACAAGGTCAAGAGTGTGCGGGCCAAGGGGGGGTGAGATGCTTCACTGTGTTCAGCGTCTTTTCCAGAGGACGCCGACGCTGAGTCTGCGAAGCGTCGGATCGGGTTTGCCATGGGGCTCTCCAAGTTCACTCGGGCCTGAGGCACCCGGCAAAAGCTGCGTCTAGACTTCCCTCATGGAGAGCACCGGGGCAGGAACCACGGGACACGACTCGGCATACCGGCACCACTGGCGGCTGGCGACCTCGCCGATGCGGTGTGAGCCGGGGTTCCTGGTTGTCGGAGCGATGAAGGCTGGCACGACCTTCCTGCACGCCTGCCTGGCTGAGCACCCCTCGTGTGTTTGTGCGATGGAGAAGGAAGTCCATTTCTTCGACAACAACTATCACCGAGGCCGGCGGTGGTACCGCTCGCGCTTCCCGATTCGGCGGTGGATGGAGAGCCGACGCCGGCAGCCGGTGCTTGCTGATGAGGCTTCGCCTTATTACCTCTTTCACCCCCTCTCGCCGCAGCGGGCGCACGAGACCTGCCCGAACGCAAGGATCATCGTGCTGTTGCGTGACCCGGCAGACCGTGCCTACTCCCACTATCAGCAGAATGTCCGGACGGGGTTCGAGAAACTCTCTTTTGCTGAGGCACTCGAGGCTGAGCCCGATCGGCTGCGCGGCGAAGAGGATCGGCTGCGGGCCGACCCGGGCTATTACAGCATGGCCCACCAGACCTTTTCGTATATCTCCCGCGGCGAATATGGGCCTCAGGTTGCCCGATGGGTCGAGCGATTCGGGACAGAGCGGGTGCTGATGGTGCAGAGCGAGAGGCTCTGGGATGACCCGGAGCGGACCTATGCGCGTGTGCTGCACTTTCTTGATCTTGAGGCCCACGAGCTCCGCATCTTTCGCCCGCACAACCAGGGTCGGTATACCCCGATGGACGGCC
>JAJRZG010000130.1 GCA_024275365.1 Planctomycetota bacterium
GCGGCGGGTGCCGAATCACCGTCGGGAACGAACCCAAATTTGCGTGTGTGGATGGCCCGATGTTTGATGGGCACCTTGTCGACTTCGACGAGGCGGTCCGCCGCCGCACGATGTATGTCAAAGAAGAGAAGCTGGCCAAAGTATGCCAGCGGATAAGTGGAGATGCCTGATGCCTGTCAAACGCACAGACAAGACCGCGATGCCCGAACGGCACGCCGACACACGCGCTCATGACTTCGAGGAGGTCAACGAAGGGTACTGCCTTTCACACGCGCAGTTTGAAGCCGAACGCTGCCTCCGATGCCAGGACCCGGTCTGCATCGAGGGATGCCCGGTGCGTATCCCGATCGATGAGTTCATCCACAAGATCGCCGCCAGAGACCTTGCGGGGGCTGCCCAGATACTCCGAGAGGCCAATCCGCTCTCGGCAATCTGCGGCCGGGTGTGCCCGCAGGAAGTCCAGTGCGAGCTCAAGTGCCACATGGGCAATCGATTCCGCCCCGTCGCCATCGGACACCTCGAACGGTTCGTCTCCGACTGGGCCCGCGAACAGCCGATCACGGTCCAGGGCGAGTTCACCACACCCTGGCGGAAGGAAAAAGTTGCAATCGTCGGCTCGGGCCCATCGGGGCTCGTGTGCGCTGGCGAGCTTGCCCGGCTGGGGCACCCGGTGACGGTCTACGAGGCGCTCCACGCACCCGGCGGCGTGCTGCGCTACGGCATCCCCGAGTTCCGCCTGCCTAACGATGTCCTTGATAGCGAGATCGATTCGCTCCGCAGCCTGGGCGTCGTCTTCGAGAACAACATCATCATCGGCAGGACCCTGACGCTCGACCAGCTCTTCGACGAGATGGGCTACTCGGCGGTTTATGTCGGGACGGGTGCGGGGCTGCCCAAGTTTCTCAAAATCCCCGGTGAGAGCCTCAACGGCGTCTACTCGGCCAACGAGTTTCTCACGCGCATCAACCTCATGCACGCGGCCTCCTTCCCGCGGGCTGATACCCCGATCCATGTCGGCAAGCGCGTCGCCGTCATTGGGTCTGGCAACACCGCGATGGATTGTGTCCGCTCGGCTCTGCGGATGGGCATCGAAGAGGGGCTTGTTGTCTATCGCCGAAGCGAGAACGAGATGACCGCCCGCATCGAGGAGTATCACCACGCGATCGAGGAGGGGGTCAAGTATCACTGGCTGACCAACCCGATCGAGATCCTCGGCAATGAAGACGGCTGGGTCACGGGGCTCAAGTGCGTGAAGATGGAACTGGGCGAGCCGGACGACTCCGGGCGCGCGAGGCCGATCCCGATCGAGGGCTCGGAGTTTGTCATCCCGCTCGATACGGTCGTGCTCTCGATCGGCACCTCGCCCAATCCGTTGCTCACCAGGACGAACAAGGACATCAAAACGACCGAATGGGGCGGGCTGGTGGTCGATCACACGACCGCCGAGACCTCACGGCGGCATGTCTACGCTGGCGGTGATGCGGTGACGGGCGCGGCGACGGTGATCCTGGCTGCGGGTGCCGGCAAGCGGGCGGCCCACGGCATCCACGAAGACCTTTGCGGCTCGCCATGCGGTGCAAACAGCGAGTGCGGGTGCGCGTAATACGGATTCTACAAAGTTACTGCGTGGGTGCCATGCTTTCGCGCCAGCGTAAGCATGATGCATAGACCCACATGGCTACGCTGGCGCGAAGCCATGGCACCCAAGAGAGAGCCAATGTAGAAGACCGTAAATGCGCAGAACCTTCGTGGATTCCGTATTCCACTCACAACGCGGCCCGGTTCATTTAACCGGGCCGCTTCATAGTTCTGCTTTTCGCTTTTTATTCTTCGCTTTACACTGCCTACGCCGCCAGTCCGAGTTCGGTGTTGCCGCTCTCGTTGCCGGTCTGGTTGATGGTGACGCCCATGCGGACGGTGATGGGCTCGGAGTCGTCGCTGACGAGATCGTCGCGGATGGTTTGTAAGAAGTAGAC
>JAJRZG010000131.1 GCA_024275365.1 Planctomycetota bacterium
CCATAGATGATCCGGTCCCGCACGCCGTCCTGATACACACGGACACCGGGGAAGGCACGCATCAGGTCTTGGGTGGATTGTGCATCTTGCTCGGGACCCGCCATCGATAGAGCCGCCCCAGCCAGCATTGACAAACACACGGTCGTCTTCAGATACTTCCCAATTCTCATCTCTGGGATCCTCCCACGGGTTGATGTGAACCATCTATTCTGCAAGCAGCCGACACAGCGCCAGCTACCCAGGTCATCGCTCTTTAGCATCCGGCATTCCACAGGTTCAGGAAGAGCAACACATCCTGCGTGTTGACCTGTCCATCGCCATTGATATCCGCAGACGAATCGCCTGCATTCCAGGCATTCAAGAACGCAAGCACATCCTGCGTGTTCACGCTTCCGTCGCTGTTAAAGTCTGCAACACAATCGTTACTGCACGAGAACTCACCGACAGTAAACGCATCGATCCCCGCCTCGACGACATGGTCATCCCCGACATCCACCGCTCGGAACCGGAGCCGAACCGTCGCACTCACCGGCACCTCGACACCCACCGATATCGCATCGGTCAGCCACGCCTCGGCACCATCGGTATACGCCCGGACCTCGACCCAGTTGGCACCAAACTGATCTGTCGCAACATCAACAAATAGCCCATCGCCCGAGCCAAACGGAATACCCGGGAAGCCGCTGATCCAGTAGCTGTACCCCACCTGCCCGCCACCAGACATATCAAAGAATGGTGAGATCAGCGTGGTTGTACCACCATCAACATCATCAAAGGAAGTGTTCCCGGTGATATAACACTTGCCAGAGCCGTCCGCGTCGCCGTCCGGGTCGCCCCAACCCGAGCCGATCGGCACCGCCCGCTCCCAGAACCCCGCCGAGGCGTTGTTGCTCACCACCCACCCCGAGTCGGTCTCGAAGTCTTCCGTTGAGATCACGGTGTTCTCGCCAATCGCAGCCTCATACAACTCCGCCGGCGCGTTCTCCGGCAGCCGCACCGTCGAGCCACCATCCCCGTCCGCCTCGATATAATACCGGGGCGCATCACTACACGAACCCGCCGGCAGCGTTGCTTCATACAAGCCACCGCCCATATCAACAAGCGAAGCCGCGAGGAATGACCCGCCGTCGTAACTATACATCAACACTTCACTGCCCGGCACAACACCCTCAGAACCCGGATCAATCTGCACAGAGAATGCTGCCGCTTGATTCGGGGGCATCGTAAACACGGGCCCATCAGGCAGCGAAATCACCAGCGGCGGCGTAAACTCAATAGTGAATGTCGCCGGGTTGATATCAAAGAAGATATTGTTCGTCGGCTCAACCATGATCCTCGCGTTGGTCGTCTGGATCCCCGGCGGAATGTTCACAACCTCACTCCCATCGTTGGGTGTATTGGCCGCGAGCACGAACGGGAATGTGTTCCCGTTATCGACCGAGAGCAGGATGTTCACACTCGCCGCACTGATCGGGCCAGCAGTCGTGTTCGCAACATCCCAGGCAACCGCGCCCTGGCCCTGCCATACTTCACCCCCCGAGGGTGTCGTCACATCAAACGGCCCCGCCGAACCAACAACCGTGTGCGTCACCTGGCTCGTCGCCACCCCGCCACCGCCTGCGCGATTGTCCCGTGCTGTCACGCGCCACACATACGACCGCCCAACCTCAGGCAGGCGATCCTTCCGGTCCGTCGAGTTGCTCAGGATCGTCGAAAGCCTCGGCACAGTGCGTGAGGGATCAGTCGTCCCCACATAGCTCCGATTCAACGGGAACCGCCCATCATCAGGATCAGTCAACTTCGCCGAAGGCCCGCGGTCGCGCTCTTCCCATGTATAGGTCAGCGTGTCGCCATCGGGGTCGTTCCCTGTCGCTGTCAGCGTGAATGGTGTCCCGACCGGGATCGAAAACGCCGGCCCCGCCCCCACCGTCGGCCCGTTGTTCCCGGTGCTCGTCCTGGCAGCACACCCGTTCCCGCCGCCGTTGTTGGTAAACGACCTGATCGCATCAAAGCTGTCAGAAGTAAAGTAAGGATCGGAGTTGTTCTGGATATTGTCTGAGCTACAGATCCCGGCATAGCCCATGATGGTGCTTGCGCTGCCCGGCTCATAGGCGTGCGCCCCAGATCGGTTCCCCCCGCCACACGATCCTGTGCTGCTATTAAATGTATGATTCGCCCCGAACTGGTGCCCCATCTCGTGCGCAACATAGTCGATATAGAAGTTGTCCCCAGTTGGCCGGGGCAGCCCCGTCACGCCACCCGCCTTGCTGCCCCCGCACACCACACCAAGATATGCAACCCCGCCGCCCCCGGTGCTGAAGACATGCCCGATGTCGTAGTTGCCGCTCCCGATGCGCGAGTTGCAGGTCGAGATATTCTGGCTGAGCATCGCTCCGCCGTTGTTGTTTGAGTAGGGATCACTCCCGCCGTTGGTAAAGACAATCTGGTCGTTGTTGGCAACCAGCACCAACCGAATCGCGACCTCCTGCTCATAGATGCCCGTGATACGGTTTGTCGCGGTCACGATCGCCGCCTGCCCCAGCGCAACTGTTCCGCCATGAAACTGCGTGTACTCACCTGTCGCCGCGTTCGCAAGCCGATATGTCCGCAGCGTCTCGCCGAATCGACTGGTATATCCATCACCCGCCCTGCCCGACTCCCGCATCGGCAGCTCGATCGGCCCGTCGCACTGCCAATCATCCCCAAGCACATTGTCCCGCGCGTAATAGCTCGCGTAATACACTTTGTTTCCACGGTTGAGCGGATCGACCATGACCCGTCCGTTTGGGCTCAGCACCTGCGCGTGAAATCCCTGAGGCGTCAGATCAAGCCGTATCGTCGCTGCCGGGTCGTCGAGCCCCTGCCCGACATAAGTCCTGATCTCAGGAAACTTCGCTGCAAGCCCCGGCTCCATGACCGGGCTCTCGACAATCTCAAACGCCTGATACTCTCCCGTCGGCATCGGCACCGCGATCATGAGCGGTAACTCGACTGCCTCGCGTGTGTACTCCAGGGGTGCTGCCGACAACTCGCGCGACAAGACACCAAGGTCGGCCCGGAACAGCCCGAAGTGCTTGGGCCGAACCCACTCCTCAGCTTCCATCAGCCCGGCAGGCGTCTCGGCCAGATATCGCCATGCACCGTCCCAAGACACCTCGCCCTGAGCGACAGCAGTCGAGTCCATACCGAAAAACAGACCGGCAGCACCGATCCCAACAGCACCGACCAAGTTGTGAACGAAACCAAAGCCGAACTGTGTCTGCATCACCATCTCCCCCTCTTCTATTGTGTCACAGCAGCCATAGCGGGGAACCCCAACCACCAGAGCGTACAGCGCTATGCGGCCAATATGCGCCTCTGGTTCCCCGCAACAAGCCGAAGACTCCAGATTCTCCACCCAATCAAGGGTGCATCTCGGCACACAAATACTGATACCCCCACTATCGAGCGCTCCTTCTACCTCCTCTAGTCTCCCAGCAGCCGTTGTACCACAGATGCGCCCGCGCACCAACCCCAGTCGCCAACTTCTTGCAAACACGCACCGATCAATACCCATATCACGCGGTTCACCGGGTTCTCGGACCCTTGCTCAGCACCCCAGAGACCACAGATGCACGAACGCCACAAAGTCCCGCGTGTCCACGATCAAATCATCATTGAGGTCTGCCTTTGGCCTCTTGTTGGCCCAATCATCGAGAAACACGACAAAGTCCCGTGTATTCACCGCCCCATTCCCATCATGATCTGCAAGGCACGCGCCCTGGCATTCATCAGGAATGCCATCACCATCGACATCCTCACTCGTCCCCAGCGCAATATCGCACGAGTCGGGCACCAGATTCAGGTTGCAGTCCGCAAGATCACCCCGCACAAAGGCAAACCCCGTCGGCTTCTCGATCCCCGAATCAATCGACTGCACGAATGCACGCACCATCTTCCCGCTGTCCACATTAAACTGGAATATCCGGGCATTTGTCAGGTGCAGGGGCTCACCCCCACCCCCACCCCCAGGCTCCGCCCCACTCTCAGAAGGCTGACGCCCAGGCCCCGGCCGTTCATGGTCGTGCGCCCTGCTGACATACACATCCCCATCAGGCCCAAGCCGAAGACACCAAGGCTGATCGAGCGTCATCCGGTCCGCTGTTCCCCCCCGGTTAAACTGGCGAACAAACGCCCCCGTCTCCCCATCAAACTCGAGCACCTGATTCGTCCCCCAGCTCGCGAGAAGCACATTCCCGCTCGGCAACACGAGCACGCCACGGGGCTCGATCAGCCCGCCGTTGTCACCAAGTGTCACAAGCTCTCGCACAAACGCCCCATCCG
>JAJRZG010000132.1 GCA_024275365.1 Planctomycetota bacterium
GCCACACAACCTTTCCAACAAAACCCCGAGCGCAAGCGACGGGTCCGGCCACCCACTCCCGGTCCTTGACACGCACCGGCTGGAAGCCGGTCCTACGGGCACCCACCCCGACCGCCAGACCGAGTGTGTGATGATCCCGTCTGAGGATCAGACCAAGATCCGCCGCACCGCCTGCATCTCGTCGCAGGTCGGGTGCCCCGTCGGATGTAAGTTCTGCGCGTCGGGCCTTGGTGGGCTTGATGGCAACCTGACCGCTGGTCGTATCGTCGAGCAGGTGTGGCGGCTCAATGAAGTACACGCGGGGCGGGACCTGAAAGTGAGCCCTGCCTCGAAGAACAGCCCCGCCCTGGATGCCCCCCGCATCACCAACATCGTCTTCATGGGCATGGGTGAACCGCTTGCCAACTTTGCTGAGGTTGTCCATGCGGTCCGCACGATCGCTGCCCCGTGGGGCCTGGGCATCTCGGCCCGCAAGATCACGATCTCGACCGTCGGCCTGCCCAAGGCCATCACCCGCCTCACGCAGGAGCTCGAGCTTCCCGTCACACTCGCCCTGAGCCTCCACGCCCCCAACGACGAGCTGCGGCGTGAACTGATCCCCTGGGCCGAGTATTCAACCATCCGCGAGCTGCTCGCCGCCTGCCAGGGGTGGTTCAAGAAGGCCGGGCGTGAGATCACGCTCGAATACATCCTCCTCGGCGGCCTCAACGACCGGCCCGAGCACGCGGCCCAACTCGCCGGCATCGCCAAGAGCGTGCGGGCCAATGTGAACCTGATCCGGTACAACGAGGTCGAGCCGTTGCCCTACAAGCGCCCGGGGCAGCGCGATGTCCTCGAGTTTCAGCACATCCTCCGCGCCCGAGGCGTGAACACCCACATCCGCGCAAGCCGGGGCCGGGATATCGCGGCCGCTTGCGGGCAGTTGCGACACGAGACAACGAAGGCGTAGTACACGACGACCGACGCAAGAACAGGGCCCAAAGTGCACGCGAGGAGCCGATATAGAGGGCTCTGCTCGACGGATCATACGAATCCCGCTTGAATCTCGTGCGGAGGAAGTGGAGAAGAGGGAGAATCGTCCCGGAGGGACGAAGTACCCGAGGGCACGAGTTTCAAGCATGGTTCGTATCAGTGGCACGGTCCTCTTGCCCTCCCGATGGAACCTTGGTATGACCTCCGGGCGGGCAAGACGCTCGCCCCACTGGATTCAGAGAGCCCACATAAAACTGCTCAGGAGCAGCCCGCGACCCATTCGTTGAGGAAGGCGAGGAAGTCGAGCGTGTTGACCGAGCCGTCGCCGTTCCAGTCGGCACTCTCGTCCCCGGCCGTCCAGGCATTGAGGAAGGAAAGAAAGTCCAGCGTGTTGACCGTGCCGTCGATGTTTGTATCGGCCGGGCAGCTCACGACGAGCACCGTCTCCGTCGCGTCATACCGCACCTTCCAGAGCAACGCCCCCGAGAGCGGAGGTGCTGTGAGTGTGCTGAAGGTGCCGGTGATGTCGCTGCCGGTGATGATCGGGAAGCTCTCTCCAAAGAGGGCCTCGTAGGCATCGATGTGGGCGACCGAGAGTTCGCCGTCGAGTGTGATGATCGCCGACCCGGTGATGCGGTCGTAGTTGGCGCCCGCGAGGCTGCCGATCTCGACTTCGTAGGTGTGGTTCGCGCCCATGGCGAGCGTGCCTACCGCCTGAATCGTCGATGTGCCCGCGATACCCGGCGAGATCGTGCCGTTGCTGGCGATGTCGCCGTCGAGTCGCCCGCGACCGCTCAGGGTTTGATCCGCCCCGATCGTCAGCGAGAACGCGGTGGCGTTGATCCATGCGTCGAAGGAGTCGCTGGTGATCTGGTTGAGTACGACCTCGCCTGTTCCCCCGATCACCACATCGGCATCGGCACGCAACTCCGAGTTCCAGCCATCGCCGTTGGAGTTAACGGTCAGCGTACCGTCGTTGGTGATGCCCCCGGTGAGCGCCATGATGCCGTTGCCTCGGACACCGTTGGTGCCGGTCATGGTGACATCGGCAACAAAGACCTCGCCGCCAAAGATGATATCGACGCGGCCGCCATTGTTGCCGTCGAATGTCCCGCCCGTGACGGCACCATCATCGAGCGCGACAAACCCGGCATCGCCTCGCATCACTCCGCCGAGGGACTGGTCGTAGGTCCCTCTCACCACAAGATCGGTTCCTTCGATGTCGGCAACAATGGTGCCGTTGTTGATGAAGTCGCCATTGATGTAGCCTCTGCCCGAGATCGTGTGATCTGCGCCATTGGTCCCGGTGATCCCATCCTCGGTGATGACCTGTGCATCGAAGACATCGCTTGTGATCTGGTTGAGCACGACGAGACCGGCACCGTCAAGCACCGCGTCGGCATCAAACCGGAGGACCGCGTTCCACCCATCGCTGAGGGTGTTCACAACGAGCATCCCCTCGTTGGTCAGGCCGCCGGCACCGATCGCCATGATGCCGTTGCCTCGGATGCCTGCTTCGCCGAGGTTTGTCACGCCGGAGAGGGTCGCGGTCGTGCCGAAGAGCACATCGACGAGCCCACCGTTCGTGCTGTTGAGAGTGCCTCCGGTGACAGTGACATCACCCAGCGCGAGGAAGCCCGAGTCGCCGACCATCACACCGCCGCCGGCCTGGTCCATGGTCCCGTAGACTTGGAGATCGGCTCCGAGCACATCGGCGAGGATCGTGCCGTTGTTGATGAAGTCGCCATTGATGCGGCCTCTGCCGGAGATCGTGTGGTCTGGGCCGTTGGTCCCGACAACCCCGGCTGCGGTGGTGAGTTGTGCGTCAAAGACATCACTCGTCACCTGGTTGAGCACGACCGTGCCCGTCCCATCGAGCGTGGCGTCGGCGTCAAAGCGGAGTGTCGCATTCCAACCATCGCCGATGCTGTTGACCGTCAGCGTGTCGTTGTTGGTCAGGCCGCCCACTGCGAGTGCCATGGTGCCGTTGCCCCGGATGCCGGCAGTCCCGGTGTTGGTCACGCCGTCGAGTGTCGCTGTTGTGCCGAATGCGACATCGACAATACCACTATTTGCGCTGGTGAGCGAGCCGCCTGAGACCGTGACATTGGTCAGGAAAGCGGTTGCGCCGTCGCCGGTGATCGTGCCGGCAGGGGTTTGAGTGATCGTGCCCTCGAAGTTGAGTGATTGTGCCGGGTCATCAGCGATCATCGCGCCGCGGTTGACGAATGTGCCGTTGATGAGACCGCTGCCACGGACCGTCTGGTTGGCGCCGATGGTGGCGGTTGCGCCCGCACCGGTCATCAGCACCGCATCATTCACATCGGTGGTCGCGCGGACCATCACGATCTGCCCCGCCCCGGCGATGGTCGCGTCCGAATCGATCGACAAGAAGGAGTTGAATCCGGAGGCATCCGGGTTGATCGTGAGCGTGCCGTTGTTGACCACACCGGGTGTGATGATCGAGAGGGTGTGGTTGGTTCCGACCGCGGCCTCGCCTTCGATCGTCAGATTTGAGAGCACCGCGTCGTTGCCGACTGTCGAGACCACGCCGCCGTTGATACCCTCGATCAAGGCACCATCAATCGCAATACTCCGGATACCCAGCGTTGCCCCATCGGCTCGCAGCACGCCGGTCGCCCCCTGGCTGATAGTGCCGACCAGTTCGAGGGCACGGAGAGGGTCGTTGGCGACGATCAAGCCATCGTTGACGAGCAGGGCCTCGATCAGCCCGGAGCCGGAGATCGTGTGTCCGCTCGTGTGGAATATCCCGAAACCTCCGCTTTCGTGGAGGTAGGCGTCGAGGGCATCGGATGTCGCCCGCTGCATGACGATCTCGCCCGTGCCGCCGATCGTGCCCCCGGCAAAGAGGTCGATGACCGAGTTCAATCCGCTCCATGCTCCGTTGATGATGATGGTGCCGTTGTTGGTGATACCGCCCGTGCCAACGGCGAGGGTGCGGTTGGTCGAGACATACAGTACCGCGTCGGTGTTGGTGAGCGTCAGGGCGTCGATCGACGGGTTGGCATTGAGCGTCACCGTATACGGCCCGGCCAGCCCCAGCACCGCGGACTCGCCGGCAATATCGGGCACGCCCGCCGGACTCCAGAGCGCCGGGTCCGACCAGTTCCCATCGACCAGCGTTGCCCAGTTATACACCTGCGCGTGTGCCGGTGCGGCGAGCAACATGAGACCAAGGAACTGCCATGCGCGATTCGCCATCTCTCTTCTCCTGCAAGCGTTGCGTGTTTCTCTCTGACTCTCTCTTACCCACAGCAGTCTCACCCCGCAGCCACCGATAGCCCGACGATTGAACGCTGGACACGATTGTCTGTTTCAATGAGTGTGAACTGTGCGGCCCCAGCCTACAGACGAGGCGTGAGTGAGTCAATGCTTTTCACAGCAACTCACGCCGACATCTTCTCAATACAAGAATTTTCCAGCAGTGTCGTGTGATTTCGAGGGGCGATAATCTCTGGGTAGATGACATCCGTCTATGAGACCGCATCAACTGTTTCACACTGGGGGCCTTTGGCACTACCGCAGCCGACGAAGCGAAGCCAGCCTTGTAAGCCGAACACGGGATGCGTCATCAGCCGGATCGGTGGGAGGAACATGCATCGCCTCCGGATTGTCGGTGTCGAGTGGAACAGCATCCGGGATACTCTCGCCGGGTTGATCCGCCAATCCCCACTCGGTTCGCTCTGTGGTCGCAGCGCCATCATCACCAGCAGAGAGGTCAGGGGTTGTGATGGGAGTGATGGGTGTCATGCCCGCCGACGACCCAGCCCCCCCTCCTTCTCCGCCGCCCTCATCACTCGCATTCACCCCTAGTTGTTCTCGCGCATTGAGCCACTTGCCCACCGGCCCCGCATCAAGATCAAGCGCACGCACAACAAACACGCCCGCCACCACCAGCATGACAAGCGAGAACCCAACCGCCCACACCGTCCGCCATCGGCGTGAGTTGCGGAGTTCGCGTTCGAGCCGGAGGTAGCGGGCATCGACCGCTGGCTCGGGGGTGCTGTCTTCTGCATCACTCCCAATCAAACCGTGTATCTGTTCCTGTGCCGCGTCTCCCTGTCCCGCAACCGCAACCGAGACTTGTACCTGTGGCACACTTGCTCGCGCAGCAGGCGCGGTGGTGTGCGCATCAACCTTGACACCCGGGCTGCGCTGCCCGGGGAGGTGTCGCACTTCACCAAGCCCAAGCTGTTGCCGATCGCCCGTCACGCGGAACGAGGCACCGCAGTGCCCGCAGTCGGTGTCTGCGGGGCTTGCGGGCTGTTGGCAGCTGTGACAGATGCCGAGGCGATGGGCGATGCCCGGGCACCAGCGGGCGAGCGTCCAGAACTGCCGCGAGGAGGGGCCACGGATCACGGTGTCAGCGGTGATGCCCCCGCGTTCGATCTGCCGGATGAGCGTCTCAAAGGCACACCCCGGGCGATGGGGGTTGGCCTCATCGCGGATAAACCAAGGCCCCATCGCGTTCTGCGTCGCCTGCCGAGAGAGCGGGTCAAACTTGCCCCGGCAACTCTCGCATGTTGAGTGGCTCCGGGTCTGCGAGCCGCAATAGGGGCAGATCGTGAGCCTGGGCTTGGGTGAGGGGGGTTGTTGAGAGGGTGGGTTTGTCGAGGCAGGGGTTGGTACGGGGGTCGTCGTCGAGGGGGGGGTTGTCGTGGGAGGCTTGTCCATTGATGTCCTTAGAATACGCGGCTGACTAAGAGAAGATACTCGCAAGGTGGGTGTGCGGTTGACCTCGCCATGACAATCCCCTCTGATCTTGGCATGATCTATACCACACACAGCAGCAAGGCGGGGTTCTGGGGCATGATCGGACTGGCGGGGATGGTCGGGCTGGTCGCGATCCAGTTGGCAGCCGGGTGCAGCCAGTCCAACTCCGGGCCGAACGCCTTCCGTGGTGTCGAACGGGCAGAGCAATACGCCGAGGGGACCAGCGGCCGCCGGATCACCAGCGTCAATGCCTCGGCTCCTTTGTCAATCAATGGGGAGGCCGTCAGTTGGGACACCATCCTGCCTCGGCTGGGCGAGGCTGCGGGTGGATTGGTGGTTGAAGAGGTCGCGCTGGAACGGCTGCTCGCTTCTGAACTCACCCGCCGAGACATGTCGATCTCAGCAGAGGACCTCGACCGTGAACACCAATGGCTCCTGACGACAATCGCAGGGACGAGGCAGGTCAATGAAACAGAGGTGTACCAGCTCATCTCGGAAATCAGGCGGCGACGCGGGCTCGGGCCGGAGCGGTATGCGTCACTCCTGAGGCGCAACGCGATGCTGCGGGCGTTAGTCCGCGACCGAGTCGAGGTGCAGCCAGAACAGGTGGAACTCGCGTGGCGCGTGCAGCATGGAGAGCGCGTGCAGACACGCATCATCGTGACCCCGACCCAGCGCGAAGCGCAGCAACTGCGTGTGCAGGCTCTTGCGGGAGACGCTGCCGGCATCGAGGTCCGGTTTGCGAAGCTCGCCCAGACACACTCGACCGACAACTCCGCACCCCGTGGCGGCCTGATCGAGCCCTTCAGCACCGAAGACCCCGCCTATGAGGAAACCATCCGCAAGGCAGCGGCATTGCTCGAACCGGGGCAGGTCGGACCGATTGTTGCGATCCGAAACGGGTTTGCGCTTGTCTACCTCGATGCGAGACTACCGGGGGATGGGGTCACGCTGGACGAGACCCGAACAACACTCACAGAGCAGCTCCGCCAGCGACAAGAACGGCTGCTGATGGATGCACTCGCGACGCAGCTGCTCGCAGAAGCTCGCGTCAATGTCATCGACCCATCGCTGTCGTGGTCGGTGCGCGCGGGGGAGGGGCGTTGACACGAGGCCGTCGATCGCTAGCGTGGTGTGTGGCGCACGCCGGGCACCTCGCGGTGTGGCTCGGGCTCTACTTTGCGGCTGCCTATGTCGCGGCTGTGCTGGTACTTGGGAAAGGAGTATCGGCAACTGCTGCTCTGTCGTGTTTCTGTGCTGGTGTCGGGCTCTACCTGCTCGACAGAGTTAAAGTTCGCGATGCTTGGCTCGACCCGGCTGACCGGGTTGCCCAGCCCGAGCGGTACGACTTCCTCCTTGCACGGCGTGGGATCGTACGGAGTGCGGCGTGGGGTGTGCTTGCCTGCGGGACTTTCACAGCAGCACTGACCGACATTCGCAACCTCGTGTTGCCACCAATCGGGATCGCAGGAGTCGTGGTCTACAGCAACCTACGCAGCACCGGCAATCGGCTCAAAGACATACTGCTCGTCAAAAACCTGCTGCCGGGCCTTGCAATCGCAGGTCTTGCAGTGATCTTTGCGCGGCAATCACCCCCGGACTCAGGTGACATCAGCCTCTGGCCCGTGATCGGGGTGCTTGCAGGACTTTCACTCCTGGTGGCTGTTGATGCGATGCTGTGTGATCTCGATGACATGGCATCCGATACCGACCATGGCACTCACACAGTGCCGACCGTGCTGGGCCAAACACCGACCTGGCTCATCGCACTCGTGCTGCACGCACTTTCGGGCGGGCTTCTCGTGGCAGCGAGCGCAGCCGTGGGAGTTGCCTATGTCGCGGTGTGGATCGCCGGTGGGAACCTCGTCGCGACTCTCGTACTCATTGCGTTGCGTCCAGGGAAAGTGCGAGACTTGGTGGACCTCAAACTCCCGATAGTCGTGGGATTGGTGTGGGTGTTGGTGTGAGTCGCACGACGAGAAGGACTAGTGATCCGCACTAGTGGGTCGTGCCCAACCGCTGCCTCAGAAACTCCACAACCGCGGCCCGAACAACAGGATCGCTGCCGAGGGAGATGTGGTTGCCGCCCTCGACACGCAGGAACTCGACCGGGACACCGACCGCTTGGGCCGCCTCGCGGAGCACCTCGGCATGGCGATACCACACGATGCCGTCGCGCGTCCCGTGGACAATCAGCAGCGGTCGTTCACCGAGCCTTGCGACCGAATCGACCGCGTCATAGCCCGGCGCAATAAGCCACCGCCCGAGAAATCCCGCCTTGTCGCCCGCCACACCCTCCCAGCTCGCAAAGCCCGCGTACTCGATAACCGCCCTGACCTCCTCGCGCTCGGCAGCCACCGCAAGCCCCAGCACCGCACCGAGGCTGTAGCCAAAGACCCCAACGCGATCGGTGTCAACATCGTCGCGAGTCAGCAGGTAGTCAAGCGCAGCGTTGGTATCCTCGACAAGCCACTCGCGGCGGAGCAATCCTCTCGCTTCGTCAGACGACCCAAAGCTGCGATAGTCAAAGAGCAGGACATTGAATCCCTCCCCGGGCAAAAACTCGACGGCGAACCGATGCCCAGCGATGCTGCCCGAGTTGCCATGCACATGCAGCACGGTCGGTGCCGGACCAGCATCGGCATCGCGACCCTCTGCGGGCAAAAACCAGCCGTGCAACGAGAGCCCGTCAGTCGTGGGGAACCTGACATCCTCATATCCAGCGGGTGTGGCTGCCTGGCTTGCCCTAGGGTGATAGAATACACTCGCCTCAAGGAAACCGGGCGTGATGAAGGGCACCAACGCCGCGAATATGCCGAGAAACAGGCTCAACAGCATGGCTCGTCTCCTCTGACCCTGGTACCCCTGCCCTCACGCGAAGGTCGAGGCCCAGCGCATCAACGCGCGTACTCGATCGCTCTGGTCTCACGCAGCACCGTCACCTTGATCTCGCCTGGGAAGGTCATCTCGTCAGCCACCTGCTTGGCAATATCGTGGGCGATCAGGAACGCCTCGTCGTCGTTGACACGATCGGCATCAATCATCACCCGCACCTCACGCCCCGCCTGAATCGCATACGCCTCATTGACACCCTTGTGGGCGAGGGCGATATCCTGCAAGTCGTTGAGCCTCTGGATGTAGCGTTCCATGCTCTCGCGGCGGGCACCGGGGCGGGCGCTGCTGACCGCGTCTGCTGCCATGACGATGGGTGTGTAAAAGGTGGTCGAGGGGATGTCGGCGTGGTGGCCACCGATGGCGTTGAGCACCGCTTCCTCGCGCTCGCCGTGCTGGCGGGCAAAGTCCATCCCGATCTTGGGATGCCCACCCTCCATCTCGTGGTCCATCGCCTTGCCGATATCGTGGAGGAAGCCACACCTGCGGGCGAGCCTGCCATCGAGCCCGAGCTGCTCGGCGATGAGCTGGCTGAGGTAGGCGACCTCGACCGAGTGGCGGAGGACATTCTGGCCATAGCTTGAGCGGTAGTACATCCGGCCCATCGCGTCGATGATCTTGGGGTGCAGCCCACGGATGTTGACCTCCAGTGCCGCCTCCTTGCCATACTTGGTGATCCGCTCGTTGATCGTGTCGCGGGTCTTCTCGACGACCTCCTCGATGCGGGTCGGGTGCATCCGCCCGTCGGCGATGAGCTTCTCAAGAGCCTCGACCGCGACCGCCTGGCGGACCTTGTCAAAGCAGCTGACGATGATGACCCCCGGCGTGTCATCGACGATGATGTCCACACCCGTCACCCGCTCGATCGCCCGGATATTGCGGCCCTCACGCCCGATGATGCGGCCCTTCATATCGTCAGAGGGAATCTGCACCGTGCGGACGGTCGATTCGCTGGTCACCTCGGTCGCGACCCGCTGGATCGCCATGAGGGTGATCTCGATGGCTTTGTCCTTGGCCTCGTCCTCGGCCTTCTCGATGACCTGTCGAACCATCTTGGCGACCTCGTGGCGGCTCTCCTCCTCGACCCGCGTCAGGAGCATCTCGACCGCCTCGTCCTTGCTCAAGTGGGCCAGTTAGCCGAGCTTCTGGGTCTGCTTGCGGATGATCTCCTCAACATCCTTCTCCCGGCTCTCGATTTTCTTGTCTCGCTTCTGAAGCGTCTCGTCTCGCTTTGAGAGTGATGCGTCGCGTTTGCTGAGTGATGCCTCCTTCTCCTGGAGCAGGTCCTCGCGTTTATCGAGGCGTCGCTCGGTTTTCCGGAGATCTGACCGCGATGCCTCGATCTCGCTGTCGAGCTTCTCCTTGCGCTGGAGCGCCTCCTTCTCGGCTTCGAGACGGAGTTTCTCGGCTGTGTTCTTTGCGTCGGCCTCGGCGCGAACGAGAATCTCTCGGGCCTCATCCTTTGCAGCACGCAGGGCCTTTGTAGAGAGCATCCGGTCTACAACCACACCGCCAAGCGCACCGACAATGAGCCCTGCAATCGCAAGACCCACTGCGCCCACGGTCCCGATCTGAGCAAGCACAAGTATCGCTGGATTCATGCGCACAGTCCTTTCCATATCGGCGTGCGCACACCATCGCGCAGCCGTTGCTGCTGCATCGAGCGGGAGGGGGACGAGCCGGGACTGCGCAAATCAGTTCATATGGTTCTGGATCGGCCCTGCGTCACAGGCACGCCGGGCTGCTGACTCTCCCCGAACGCAAACACACACGGGAAATCTCCTTGCCATCGCGTCGGGCAAGTCTCTGGGGTGAACCGGGAGCAAACCACCACCAACCCGCTGCGCCTCGCGCAGCACTCGGTCGATAGCGTGATGTCATTCTGAACTGGCACAGGCAGTGTCCCAGGCATCGTCCCCGCGTGAGGTCCGCAGCGACGCAGGTTGTCAAATCCCAAACGCCCGGCCGATCAGGGCAGTATGAGAGTTTAGACAAACAAAGCACCCCCGTGTGGAGGATTGATCGCGGGCACAGAAAAAATAGGTGTTCGTTTGGTATTCAAGCCGCCTGGGA
>JAJRZG010000133.1 GCA_024275365.1 Planctomycetota bacterium
AGAGCCGTGCCGCCATAAAAACTCTTCTCTGCCTTTCCTCTGTGTCCCTCTGTGTCCTCTGTGGTGAAACTGCCTCTCTTCGCCTCCTCCACCTCCCCTCCACGGCTCCGCGTTCTGCCTTGCACCCAGAGCACGCACGCCCGGTTTGCACTACCCTCACTCCCGATGCCTCCTTCCCGACCCGGCCAATCTGATGCCGTCCCCGCGATGACCGCGCCCACGGTCGTGCGCGACAATCCCTTCACCCGAAGCCTTCCCGGGCTCATCGGCATCGTCTTTCTGGCGATCATGGTGCTCGCCTGCGTCGCCACACTGCCCTGGACGCTCGGCGATGGAAGTGGGGAGGGGGCCGGCGAGGGGGCGAGTGCCTCCGTCCCCCGGTATAACGATGGCGACCCGAGGGCCGGGAGGCTGCCCCCCTTCTGGTGGCCCGCCGATGAAGAACAGGCCGCACGCCTCGAAGCCCTCAAAGCCAACTCGCCCGACGGCAACACAACCCCGCGACCCATCCTCGGCACCGATGTCCTCGGCCGATCGCTCCTCATCCGCTCGCTCACCGGCGGGGGCATCTCGCTGGGCATCGGGATCGCCGCCGCCTGCATCTCCGTCATCATCGGCACGCTCTATGGCGGGCTCGCCGGGTATCTCGGGGGCAAAACGGACGCGGTGCTCATGCGCATCGTCGATGTGCTCTATGGATTGCCCTACATCTTGCTGGTCGTGCTGCTCGCGGTGGCCAGTGACGCGATGATCGAGCAGCAGATCACCCGCGAAGGGGCCAGAGCGCGGTGGATCAACCAGACTGTCGAGCGGCTCGCAGACTCGAGTCGTGGCGATTCTGTGGAGAGCATCGGCCAGTGGCTCATCAGCCCCGTCGAGCCGGAGAGCCCGGTCCTCAAGGCCGTCCTGTCAACGCTTCGTAGCGAGGTGGCCGACCCGCACGGCACACGGGACGATCTCGAAAGGCTGGTTGAAGACGGCGCAACCGGGCAGGAAGTCCTCAACGCCGCCGCTCTTGCCGTCAAGCCGCCGCGAGAGATGCAGGATTCCACCCGGCTGCTGCTCGATGTCGCCACGCTGCTCCTCGCCATCGGGGGCGTGAGCTGGCTGACCATGGCCCGCGTCATCCGGGGGCAGGTCATGAGCCTCAAGAATCAGCAGTTTGTCGAGGCGGCCCGCGCGACGGGGGCCTCTCCGAGCCGGGTCTTCGTCCGCCACCTGCTGCCCAACCTCCTCGGCCCGATCATCGTCTATGCCACCCTGACGGTGCCGCAGGCGATCTTGCAGGAGTCCTTCCTGAGTTTTCTGGGGATCGGCGTCAAGCCCCCGCTGCCAAGCTGGGGCAACCTCGCCGCCGAGGGGCTGGGGGAGTTGAACACCTATCGCAGCAACTGGTGGCTGCTCCTCTTCCCCTGCCTCCTGCTGGGGCTTACCCTCCTGGCACTCAACTTCGTCGGCGAAGGGTTGCGAGAGGCATTCGACCCCAAGCGTGCGAGGCGATAGTGTGTAGCTTGTGGATAGAGGGGTCGGCTTGCACCGACCCGATCATTCTCCGACCCTCGGAAGGGCGCATCGATGGAAAACAGGTTCGGTCTCAAAGACTTCATCATCATCATCATCCTGCTGGTCATCGCGCTGAGCGTCTGGCTCACCATGGCCCAGGACGACCGGCGGTGGAAGCAGAACAGCGAGATGCTCACCCGCATCACCTCGCTCGAACAGCAACTCGCCCAGGTCGATGACCAGCTCAAGCGAATCCCCGCGATTGACAGCGAGGTCTCGAAGATCAGCGAAACGCTCCGCAGCGGCATCGCTGTCATCGGCACCACCACCAGCAGCGGGGGCAGCGAAAGCAACGGCAGCGGCGGCAAAAGCAACGGCGGCGAGGCTGCCCCACCCCGAATCGAAGAGAAGGATACCGCGTGGGCACGACCCGGTGTCGAGATCGCCTGGCAGGAGCCGTGGTACTTTGCCACCGACCCAAGAAGCGACCCCCGGTACCGGCAGGGCGGTGAGTTCACCGAAACCTTCAACGCCCAGCCCTCCAAGCTCACCCCGATCCTCGGGGAAGACACCTACAGCCGCCGCATCCAGGATCAGATATGCGACACCCTCGCGGCCTATGACGCCAAGACGCAGGTGCTCCGGGGGACACTCGCCGAGGCGTGGCAGTATGACCCCGATGGCATGTGGGTCCGTGTCAAGATCCGCGACGATGCCCGCTTCAGCGATGGTGTGCCGGTGACAGCCGAGGATGTCCGCTGGACCTTCCATGAATACATCATGAACCCCGAGCTCGAGACCGAATCCCTCCGCTCGCTCCTCACGCAGATCGACCGCGTCGAGGCTCTCAGCGAGAAGGTTGTCGAGTTCATCTTCAAGGAACCGGGTGCGTACAACCTTCGCAACGCGATCACCAACTATGTCCTCCCCAAGCACTACTACAGCACATTCACCCCCACCGAGATCAACCAGGCGACCGGGCTCGTCATGGGCTCGGGGCCCTTCAAGCTCAAGGTGCTCGACCCTGCCAACCAGTGGGTGCCCGGGCAGGACGCCGTGCTCGTCCGCAATGAGCTCTACTGGGGGCCGCGACCGGCACTCGCGGGGATGCGCTACCGCGCCATCACCAACGATCAGGCTCGCCTGACCGCCTTCCGCAACGACGAGGTGGACCTCATCATCCCCACCTCGCCCCAGTTTATCGAAGTCAGCGAAGAGCCCGGCTTCGATGAGAAGGCGTATGCGATGAAGTGGATCAACATGCGATCCGGCTACTCCTTCATCGCCTGGCAGTGCGGCGAACGCAACGGCAAACTCACCCCCTTCCACGACAAGCGCGTCCGGCAGGCGATGACGCACCTCCTCGACCGCGAGAAAATGATCCGCGATATCTGGAGTGGGATCGGCGTCGTGGCTGTCGGGGCCAACAACCCCCCCTCGCCCGCAGCCAACCCCGACATCAAGCCCTATCCCTACGATCTCGCCAAGGCCCGAGAGTTGCTTGCCGAGGCGGGCTGGGTCGATACCGACAACGACGGCGTCCTCGAAAACGAACGCGGCGACGAGTTTACCTTCGAGTTCACACGAACCGCCGGGAGCCTGCTCACCGAGCGCGTCGCCAAGTTTGTGACCGATGCGTGTGCGGCGGTCGGCATCCGCGTCGTGGACCGCCCCGTCGATTGGTCGATCTATGACCAGATCCTCAAGGCCCGTGACTTTGACGCCCTCATCATGGGATGGTCGGCCTCATCACCTGAGTCTGACCCCACGCAAATCTGGCACACCGACTCGATCCAGAACCAGGGGCACAACTTCATCCAGTGGGACGCCGGGCAGGATCCGATCATTGAGGAAATCCGCACCACCCTCGACTTTGACACACGCATGGACGCCTTCCATCGCCTCCACACGCTGATCGCCGAGGAGCAGCCCTACACCTTCGTCCGCGTCGCCCCCTGGCTGCGATTCATCAGCAAGGACTTCGAGAATGTTCACCCCTATCCCACGGGGCTCGAACAGCGAGAGTTCTTCATGCCCGCCCCGGAACCCCTGCAATAGCATCCAGCGAGCACCCGGAGAACCCATCGCGTGGTCAGTTATATCCTCAGACGATTGCTCCTCATGATCCCGACACTTCTCGGGATTACCTTTCTCGTGTTCATGCTCATCGCCCTCTCCCCCGGCGGCATCGGCGCGGGGCTCCGCACCAACGCCGGTGGTCAGATGGAGGCGACAAGCGCCGCCATCCGCGCTGCCTATCTCGAAGACCGCTATGGGCTCGATGCCCCCGCTCCGCTCCAGTATGTCCGCTGGCTCGGCCGCATCAGCCCGCTCAAGTTCGGCACGCGCGATCAGGTCACCCCTTCGAGTGAGCGGATATCACGCCCCAAGGAGATCAGAGACCCCCCGCTCTGGGAGTGGATCGTTGACGAACTCCCGACTCCCGCAGAGCCCGAGCCCGTCGAGTGGGCCGAGGATACGACCCCGGAAGACAAAGCCGGCATCTACCGCGACTACGCCGAGACCTACGCCCAGGCCCGGTCCCAGTTCATCCAGAAGCGGGCGCTGTATGAGCAGGAGCTGGGCAAGTACGCTGCCGACGCCGAGATCGACAGCGCCCACGACAGCAAGGGCAAGCTCCGCCTCGATGCCTTCCGCAAAGTCGGCAAGCCCGAGAAAGGTCCGCTCGCCGATTCGATCAAGACCACAGGCGAGGCCATGCTTGCTGCCTACACCGAGGCGATCAACACCCGCGAACAACTCCGCGTCGCCTTCGATGCCAAGCCCTACCGCCAGGCCGGTTTCCCGATCATCCCCGGCCTCATCAGCGTCGCCTCGCCAGACCTCGGCGTCTCCTTCTCCAAGTCTCGCCCCGTCTCCGAACTCATCAAATCCACGCTTCCCGTCACCCTTCTCATCAACCTCGTCGCCATCCCGATCATCTACTTCGTCGCCATCCCCTTTGGCATGTTGGCTGCTGTCAAACGAGGCACCTGGATCGATGTCGCCAGCGGGGCTCTTTTCATCGGGCTCTACTCCTTCCCCGTCATCCTCGCGGGCGTCCTGGCGATGGGTTTCCTCGCCAGCAACCAGTACCTCGGCGCCTTCCCCGTCAGCGGCCTGCACGACAAAGCCGCCGATACCTACACCTTCTTGCCCGGCACAACCGGCGGCGTCTTCACCCGGGGCTACATCCTCGACACCATCTGGCACATCTGTCTTCCCGTGCTCTGCCTGGTCTATGCCGGGTTTGCAGTCCTGAGCAAACAGACCCGTGCCGCGATGCTCGATAACTTCAGCGCCGATTATGTCCGCACCGCCAAAGCCAAGGGCGTCGCGGAGAAGGATGTCATCTTCCGCCATGTCTTCCGCAACAGCCTGCTCCCCCTCATCACGATCTTCGTCTCGATCTTCCCGGCCATGCTCTCGGGCTCGGTCATCGTCGAGCGCATCTTCAGCATCCCCGGCATGGGCAGCCTCGTGCTCGACGGCATCAACAACCGCGACCGCGAGCTGGTGCTGGCGACGACCCTCATGATCGGGATCATCAACCTGCTCGCCCTGCTTTTGGCAGACATCCTGTACGCCATGGCCGACCCGAGGATCACCTACGAATGACCCGCGCCACTTCCAACCCAGACGCCATGCCCGAGTCCGTGACCGGCGTCCACCTCATGCAGGGCATCGGGCACCAGGAAGCAAAGGGCTTCTGGGCTGATGCCTGGGGGCAGGTGCTCCGTCGCCCGGGCGCGATCGCCGGGCTCTCGTGGGTGGCGATCGTCGGGTTCTTTGCCCTCTTCGCCCCCGTCCTCGCCAACGGCCACCCGATCCTCATGTGGACGAAAATGGACGATGGGTCATGGGGCAACCTCACCTCGCCGCTCATTCGATTTCTCCGCCCCTCCGATGTCCTGCTGCTCTTTGGCGGCGTGCTCTTGCTCCCATGGATCATGCTCCCCCTCCCCGGCAGCAAGGTCGATCGCACCTGGGCAGCACTCACCGTCTCGCTCCAGGCCGGGGTGAGTGTCGTCATCGCCGGCACGGTCGCTGCGGTCTTCAACGCCCGCGACGCCTCCGACTGGATGCGAGCATGGGAGCAGTCTGCGAGGTTTATCCCCCTCGCAACAGGCATCATCGTCCTTGTCACCGCACTCCCCTTCTTCTTCATCGGCCCGCTCAAAAAGACCTCCTCGAATGTCATACTGGTCCTGCTCGTCGCGGTCGTGTGTGCTGGGGTGATAGGCACCAAGTGGCGTGCCCCGCTCGAGCAATACAACTACTGGCAACAGGCCGCCGCCGGCGAGATCAAAACCGTCTACACCATCATCCCCTTCGGCCCCAACCAGGGCGAGACGCGCCTCTACTCGCAGCCACCCATGACAACCGTCAGCGACAGGATCGACCCCGAATACCTCGACGAAGCAGACGCCGGGCACCGATACCTCCTCGGCACCGACGGCTTCGGGCACGATGTCCTCAGTCAGATCCTCCACGCCTGCCGACTCTCGATCTCGATCGGCCTCGTCTCGACAAGCATCGCCGTCTCGATCGGCGTTACCGTCGGCGCCCTCATGGGCTACTTCGGGGGCTGGGTCGATCTGCTGCTCTACCGCGTCGTCGAAATCTTCATGGCGGTCCCCGTGCTCTTCCTGCTGATTGTTGCTGCGGGCGTGCTGCCGCGCAATACCTATGTGATGATGGCGATCATCGGGTGCTTCACCTGGCCGACCGCTGCGCGCTTTACGCGCGCAGAGTTCATGAAGCTCCGCAACCAGGACTTCGTCCAGAGCGCAAAGTCCGTCGGCCTCCCCCTCCGCTCCATCCTCTTCAAGCACATGCTCCCCAACGGCGTGACTCCCGTGCTGGTCGATGCCTCCTTCCTTATCGCCGCTGCCATCCTTATCGAGGCCGTGCTCAGCTTCCTCGCCCTCGGCCCTGCCGGGCAGGCAAGCTGGGGCAAGCTCCTCAACTCGGCAACTGGCGAAGCCGGCTCGTTCCTCTGGTGGCTCGCCGTCTTCCCCGGGTTGGCCATCTTCCTGACCGTCCTGTCCTACAACATGATCGGCGAGGCATTGCGCGACGCGATCGATCCCAAGCTCAAAAAGGCCCGCGTGTAACGGCCCGATACACGCCCGCGACTATTCGCGTCAAGAGAGACACCCAATGAACCAGACCGCACCAACATCCGACACCGCCCAGGCCAGCAAGTCCCCAACCGACAAACCCATCGCGCGGATCAACGACCTGGCCGTCTCCTTCGACAACGGCCGAGGCCCGCGCGTCCAGGCGGTCGATGGCGTCCGCATGACCATCTACCCGCGCCAGACCCTCGCTGTCGTCGGCGAGTCCGGCTGTGGCAAGAGCGTCACCGCCATGAGCATGCTCCAGCTCATCCCCCGCCCGCCGGGGCGCTTCGATCGCGGCGAGATCATCTTCGAGACCGAGCGCGGGCCGGTGAACCTTCTCACGCTCAACTCACGCGAGATGCGACAGATCCGTGGCAACGACATCGCCATGATCTTCCAGGAGCCGATGACGAGCCTCAACCCCGTCTACACCATCGGCGACCAGATCATGGAAGCCATCCTCCTCCATCAGGATGTCACCCACAGACAGGCCCGCGATATCGCGGTCCAATCCATGCGCGATGTCGGCATCCCCGATCCCGAGCAGCGAGTCAAGGCTTACCCCCACCAGTTCTCGGGAGGCATGCGCCAGCGCGTGATGATCGCGATGGCCCTCGCCTGTCAGCCCAATCTCCTTCTCGCCGACGAACCGAGCACCGCCCTCGATGTCACGATCCAGGCTCAGATCCTCGAGCTCATCACCGACCTCAAGCACACCCGCGACATGGCTGTCATGCTCATCACTCACGACCTGGGTGTGGTCGCCGAGAACTCTGATGTCGTGTGCGTGATGTACGCAGGCCGCGTGGTCGAATACGCCAAGGTCTTCGATCTCTACGACAACCCCATGCACCCCTACACCCGGGGCCTGCTTGCGAGCATCCCCAAAATGCACACCCGCCACGATCGGCTCATCACTATCAACGAGATCGTCGGCGACGAAGCCCAGTTCAAGAAGCTCCCCGGTGCCGAGAACGGTGTCCGCCCCTGGTGGCCATGGCACGATGCCCCCGCCGACCTTGCCGCCCAGCCCGGCCCTGCGGGCGATTACTACCTGCAAGAGGTCTCCCCCGAGCACTGGGTCGGCGTCTGGCGGACCGAAGCCGTCCACGACCACGAGAGCCGAGC
>JAJRZG010000011.1 GCA_024275365.1 Planctomycetota bacterium
CTCGATCACGGTCATCCCTTGTGCTGCAGCCCGGCTGCTCCGCACCCCCAGGACCGAGGGGCTCGCCTTCCGCATCAACCGGGCGGTCGCGGGCGTGTTTGCCTTTGTCCCCCGGACGATCGCCCGCATCGTCTATCTCTGTTGTGGCAGCTGGACGGCCCGCATCCTCATCGTCCTGCTGATGACCCTCGGCTCGCTCTATGGCAGTTGGAAGCTCATGCCGGACGCCGACTTCCTCCCCTCGGGCAACCGCAACCTCGTTTTCGGGCTGGTCATCCCGCCGCCCGGCTACAACATCGACCAGATGATCGAGCTTGGCACGCGCGTCGAAACCACCATGCGCCCCTACTGGGAGGCTGGCGATCTTGACCCGCAGACCCCCGAAGGAAAGCAAGCCCGGGCCGACCTGCCCTCGATCCCGCTGACCGTCTGGGGTCCACCCGACCCTAATGGCCCGCGCGTCGTGCCGCCTGCCCTCGAAAACTACTTCTTCATCGGCTTCGGGAGCACCATCCTCCACGGCGGGGTTGCTGAGGACGACCGGCGCGTCGTCGATCTTGAACCCCTGTTCGCCCGTGCAACTCGCAAAGAAGTCCTCCCCGGCGTCATCGCCTTTGCCGAGCAGGTGGCTCTCTTTCGCATCGGTGGCCAAAGCTCCTCGGCTGTCCGCGTCGATCTCCTCGGCGATGATCTTGCCGATGTCATCACCGCAGCAAAGACCGTTCGCCGCCAGCTGCAAGCCGATTTCGGCCGCCGATCCGTCCAAGCCAACCCGGGTAACTTCGACCTCCCCGGCCCCGAGCTCCAGATCATCCCCGACCGCGCCCGCCTTGCTGATGTCGGCATGACCCCCACCGAGCTGGGCCAGGCTGTCACCGCAGCCAGCGACGGGGCGATCATCGGCGAATACCGTATCGGGGGTGACTCGATCGACCTCAAAGTCATCGCCATGCAGGCGGTCGATCAACGCTCGCTCGCTGGGCTGAGCGATCTGCCCATCGCCACGCCCAGCGGCCACATCGTCCCCCTTGCCAGCCTCGCCGAGATCCGCCGCGTCGTGACGCCGATCCAAATCAACCGCGTCAACCGCAAGCGGGCTGTCAGCCTCGAGTTCACCGCCCCCCGAGACATGCCCCTCGAACAGGCGATCAAGGTCGTCGAAAATGTCGTCCGCACGCAAGCCGAAACGGGCAACATCCCTCTCGGCGTCGAGTCCAGCTTCGAGGGCTCAGCAAGCAAACTCAAAGCCGTCCGCGCCGCCCTGCTCGGCGATGGCACACTCGTCGGACTCGTCGGCAGCTCGCTCTTCCTCGCGCTCCTCGGGGTCTACCTCCTCATGTGCGTACTCTTCCAGAGCTTCCTCAAACCCATGGTCATCATGTTCGCCGTTCCCCCCGCGACCTTCGGCGGCTTTCTCGCCCTCGCTCTCGTCCACAAAATCAGCGTCGAAAACCGCTATGTCCCCATGCAGAATCTCGATGTCCTCACCATGCTCGGCGTCGTGCTCCTCATCGGGATCGTCGTCAACAACGCCATCCTCATCGTCCACCAGGCGCTCAACTTTATGCGAGGCAGCACCGATACTGCCAGCACCCAACGCCCCGCAATGAACTCCCGCGATGCGATCACAGAAAGTGTCCGCACCCGCGTCCGACCCATTCTGATGAGCACCCTCACGAGTGTCCTCGGCATGATGCCCCTGGTCATCATGCCCGGCTCAGGCTCTGAGCTCTACCGCGGCCTCGGGAGCGTCGTCATCGGAGGTATGGCCCTCTCGACGGTGTTCACGCTCTTCCTTGTGCCGTTGCTGTTTAGTTTGGTGCAGGACACCCAAGACGCCGTTGCACGGGTGTTTCAGAAAAGCCGCAAACCGTCGAGCAACATATCGTAATAGAGCCCCTCGCGCAAGCGAGGGATGAAACAGAGCCCTGAGCGCAAGCGAGGGGTTTTCTGAAGCGGCTGAACATGTCGAAAAACAACCCATCGCTTGCGCTCAGGGCTCTGTTACAACCGCTCCGCCGCCACGCTCGCCAGCTCGCTCCGTTCGCTTCGCACCAGCGTCACATGCCCCACGATCGCCAGCCCGCGCATTTTCTCGACGGCATAAGCCAAGCCGTTGGATGACTGGTCAAGGTAGGGGTTATCAATCTGCCCGATATCACCAGTCAAGATCAGCTTGGTCCCCTCGCCCACCCGGCTGGCGATCGTCTTTACCTCGTGCGGCGTCAGGTTCTGCGCCTCATCCACAATCATAAACTGATGCGGGATCGACCGCCCACGAATATATGTCAGAGGCTCAAGCACCAGCGTCCCATCTGCAATGAGCTTGTCAATCCGCTGCTCGGTCGAGTGGCTGTCCGCCGATTGATGCGGTGCCCCGCGCGTGCTCAGCAGATAGGTCAGGTTGTCAAAGATCGGCTGCATCCACGCGGTCAGTTTCTCATCCTTATCCCCCGGCAGATACCCGATATCACGCCCCATCGGCATGATCGGCCGTGCCGCGAGCAGCTTCTCATACCGCTCCTCCATCATTACCTTTGCCATCCCCGCAGCCAACGCTATCAGCGTCTTCCCCGTCCCCGCTGGCCCAAGCAGCGTGAGAAACTTCACCTGGTCATCAAGCAACAAATCCAACGCCATCGTCTGCTGCAGGTTCCTCGCAAGAATCCCGCTCACCGGCTTGCGAGGCCCCGTCACTGGGACAATGTGGTTGGTATCACCCGCCCGACGGGCCAACCCGGTATGGCTCTCGTCAACCGTATCGTGAAACACAACAAACTGGTTCGGCGCAAGCTCCCGCAAATAGGTCGAGCCATCCGGCGCGGTCACCGTCAGCATCTCTTCGAGCCTCTCGCACGCAAGCAGCTTGTCCTCATAGAGGTCGTCGATCAACTCGCCATCCGCCTCGAGCTCGATCCATCCGTCATAGAGCCGGTCGGCATCGACCTTCTGGTTCGCAAAGTCTTCGGTCACAATCCCGAGTGCGTCGCTCTTGATACGCGCGCTGATATCCTGCGAAACAAACACCGCGCGGTGCCCGTCTCGCTTCAGATCGAGCGCGACCGCGATGATCTCGTTGTCGGGCATCTCCGCGCGGAGCAGGTCGGGCCGATCGTGGTGCTTGACATCAATCCGTATCGAGCCGGAAGAGCCATTCGGCCCGATCGCCCGCTTGGGGACAGACCCGATCGGTGCCTCGCTCCAACACACACCATCGGTCAGTGACCCGACAAGTCGAAGCCGATCGAGGTGCCGGATGACATGCCGGGCCGAGCGACCGATGTCGTCATCGCGTCGCTTCATCTTGTCGAGCTCCTCGATCACGGGGAAGGGGATGACAACATGGTTGTCCTCAAAGACAAAGAGCGCATCGGGGTTGTGGAGCAACACATTCGTATCAAGAACAAAGTGCTTGACCTTGTCGTCTGTGCTGTTCACGATCGCGTCGGTCATGGGTGTATCTTCTCCAGCCTCTCGCGCCAATGCCCGCTTGCTGCCAGCATACCAGCCATTGTTATCAGATGCCGACACTGAGGCTTTGCGAAGTATCGGATCATCAAACTCATGCACACTCCAAATCCGAAGCTTCGCACAGCCTCAGCGTCGGTGTCCAACGAGGTGGGTGTCTCTCGCCCACCACGAGTGCAGAACCCCTAAGGCACAAACGCTGCCACCGTCAGCAGCACCCCCACCACCGCCGCGATCCCCGTCTTGGCCACCATCGAGAGCGCCCGCCCCGCAGCCGCTCCCTTAGCAACATTCCACGAATCGCCCCCCTCCTTGCGTTTGATCCCCCGCTCGGCCGCCCCCGCTGCGAGCCCCGCCCCCGCGATGCCCCCGATGATCGTCCCGATGATCAGCAAAAAGGGCAAAAAGATCGTCCCCAGGATCGCCCCCACAACCGCCCCGACCAACGACGCTCCCATCGCCGTCTTCGACCCCTTCGCCTTGGCAGCGCCGGCCGCCGAGGCAAACATCTCGACGATCTCGGCTGCCCCCGCCAAAGCCAACGCCGCACCCAGCGTCCACCAGTTAAACATCCCCGGCTGCCACCACTGACAGAACAACGCCACGAGCACCATCAACCAGATACCCGGAAACGAGATCAGCGTCGCCAACACCCCGAGCAGGCTGAACACCGCGACAATGGTGGCTGCGACATAGATCATCGTGGAATCTGACAGTGGCGCAAAGACAAAGAGCTAGACCTCCTTATCACCTTCCAACGAATCCTCACTCCCCGCATCCGCCTCTGCCTTGGCAGCTGCCTCTGCCTCCTCGCGGGCCTTAACCTCATCAGGGAACTCAAACTTCGCATCAGCCGATTTCACGAGCAGCCTCACCCAATCTTCCAAAGGCTCATACCGGAACAAATCAAGCTTGATCGGCGCGTCCAGCTTCTCGTGCCCCTCCCGAGGCCTGAGAAACACCACAAACTTGTGCCACTTGGCAAGATCGATCGGGTCCGCCGGGTCAAGGTCTGTTGGCGAGATCATCACCCCGCCGGGCATCGTCAGCGTGTTGGTCGCTGGTTCCCACTTGTACGACTTCGACCTGACCGACACAAAGAGCAGCAGCATCACCACCCCAAGCCCCCAGCAGACCACACAGATCGCCCACTGCAGCATGATGTCATACGAAGATAGCGCCGCTGCAAACTGCTTCGTCTCATGCAGATCACGCAGCCGCTGCAGCTCACCAGTCGGGTTGCCGTCCATGCGTGTGTGCTCGGGCTTGAGCATCCCAAGCCCCGGGAGCGCAAGCGCTTTGAGCCAGTCGAGCTTGGTGCGGTCGAGGTTGGACAACTCAAGCACATCCATATCACGGAGTGCGGCCAGCTCTCCCACTGGGTCGTCAATCGGCGCACTGAGCAACATCCCGACTTTCTCGGCCGTCACGAGATACTCGTACTGCATCCCCTGGGCGTAGTCACGAGCCTTGGCCGGATATTTATACGCTGCGTCATAAAACCCCCACCCGCCAAAGGCAAAGAGCACAACCGTGATAAGCACCATCCGCACAACCCAGGTCTTGGCGAGGTGTGTGTGGAGCGGCCCAGATGTCTGTTCGGTGTCTGTCATTGCTTGCTCACGAAGTACTGCTCGGCTCGGCCCAAGGTATTGAACGGGCAATCCAAGTATCGACCAACTCAGGGGGAAGCCTCAACCCGGGTTGCAACACTCACAAGGAACCTCAGAACAAAGCGTGGGGTGGGTGTCTCGCCCGCAGCCTCTGAAGCAGAATCGCCATTCTGGGCAGACCCGTGCAGCGTGTTGAGAGCTCCCAAATGAGTGCCTGCCACACAGGCCCCCATACTCTCACCCCTCGAGAAGCTCAGCCTTCTCGATCACCACCGCCTCCAGAGGCACATCCGCGTGCCCGCCCTTGTTGCCCGTTGCCACCCCACGGATGGCATCGACGACATCCATCCCGTCGGTCACCTTGCCAAAGACCGCATACGCAGCCCCATCGGGCTGGGCCTGATCGAGAAACCCATTGTCGGCGAGATTAATAAAGAACTGGGCCGTTGCTGAGTCTGGGTCGCCACCCAGACGAGCCATGGCAATCGTGCCCCTCTTGTTTTTGAGCCCGTTCTGCCACTCGTTAGGGATACCGTCGCGGGTCGAGGCCTGCTTCATGTCGGGCGTAAAGCCGCCGCCCTGGATCATAAAGCCGTCGATGACACGGTGAAAGATGGTGACGTCGTAGTGCCCGTCCGCGACATATTGGGCAAAGTTCTTCGTCGATTCCGGAGCGGTCTCAGCGTCGAGTTCGAGGGTGATATCGCCCTTGGTGGTGGTCAGTTTGAAGCGCATGGGAGCCTCCTGGCAGGTGATTGTGCTTGCTCTTGGGACAGCCGGAGGGTAGGCTCTGTCGTATGGAGCCGCAGTCACATGCAATCCCACCCGCCCCTGCTTCAGCAACCAAACAGGTATTCGCTGTGGTTTTCTCGACTCTTGCCGGTGTGCAGTGGGTCCTCGTGGCTCTTGTTCTCCTTGTGATCGTCCCGAAGTTTGAGGATATCTTTGCCGATTTCGGTGTCGAGCTGCCATATTTGGCACAGGGGTTTATCGCACTCTCACGAGCCTGGTAGCTCGTCCTGTTGCTGGCGTGCGCCGCCATCATGCTCACTGCATTCGCTGGTTCCAAGACAAAGCCCACCCTCGCTATCGTCTCGTTCATTGCAGCGTTGCTTGCGATGGCAGTGACGCTGTTTGCAGTCTTCCCACCATTGGTCGCAATGATCCAATCATTAGGAGAATAAATCCCTACGCCGCATCCGGCAGGATGATCCGCCTCACCCCCTGCGCCTCAAGCCTTGCCACGATCCCCTCGCTCGCCTCGGGTGTCACCAGCACCAGGTGGTCCGCCTCCAGATCCTCAGCCCGAATCGAGGGCACCTTGCCGATCGCGCGTGGGTCATCATCCACAACCGCAACCGCAAGCCCAAGTTCGACCGCCGCCCGCACCGCCTCACGGCCGTTGCGCCCAAACCCATACACAATCAACCGTTCTCCGGGTTCAAGCATCCGTCCAACCCGCTCGATGATGCCCCGCCAGCGGTGAGGCCCAAACGCCAGCTGCTGTACGATCTCCTCAGCTCTCGGCTCATCCGCCAACACCCCCCGCACCCGCTCGGTCCACGCCGGCATGCAGCGGCCCCACTCCCTCGGCCCTGCCACTTCACCCCGAGCAAGCGCCCACCGCAGCGCGCCGACAAGTGCTGGCAGATCATCTGCTTCGAGTTGCCCCACGCCATCAACACCCGAACGAATCTCATCGAGCAACCCGTGCTCCCCACCTGCAACCGCCCGCGCATAGGCCTGCATACTCCATGCGCGCCTCCCGAGCGCGCGTGCCGAGCCCTCCCCGATGTGCCGATCAATCAGGCCCAACCCCGTCCGCCACATCAGGCCCGTATCACACGAGAGTGACCCGGGTACAAGCCGATAGACAAAGAGCGCATCATCGACCGGTATCGCCCACCGCGCCCCAGCGAGCGCCATCCGCAGCCAGAGGTCCCAATCCTCAACCACCGGCAACGATTCATCAAAGCGAACCTCCTCGCCAAGCCGATCCCTGACGCGCGCAATATCAAGCACGACAGCGCCAACAGGAATCCGGTTCCCCTCACTGAGCCTCGAAAGCCCCGTATCACTCGCAAGTGTCGGCACCCGCCACCCAAGGTCTTCAAGCCCAGGCCCCACCAGCGCGTGCCCGCACGCCACCGCGTCCGCATCACCAATCGCCCCGAGCATCGCCTCGGCATGGGTCGGCGCGACAATATCATCCGCATCAAGAAAGCACACCCTCGGCCCCGCTACCTCGCGCAAGCCCGTGTTGCGGGCAGCAGCCAACCCCCAGTTCTCCTGCGAGACAAGCCTCACTCTCGGCCCGAGCATCGCCCCCGCAACATGCCGCGTGCCATCGGTGCTCCCGTCATCAACAACAACAACCTCGACCTCATCGAGCGTCTGCGCAAGCACGCTCTTGATCGTCTCATCGAGCGTTGCTTCGGCGTTGTAGGCCGGGATGACATAACTGAGCTGGATGTCCTGCTCTGACTCGACCCTGCGATGCGCCATATCCGTTCCTCTCCCTCTCAAGCCGATGCCGGGTGTGGCGTTGCCCCGGCCAGTGAATCGGTCATCATCGTGAGCATCTTCTGCGCAAAGACATCCATCGTGCACCGCTCCCGCACACGCGCAGCCATCGCCTCAGAAACTGACTTTCGCCATGCGCCGTCCTCGACCGCCCGCTCCACAAGCCGTTCAAGATCAGTTGCTGAGCGGATGGTTCGCTCGATGACATCCCCATAGAGCCACACCGGGTCAATCCCGACCGATGCTCGATGGTCGGGCCTGCCAAACGACTCGACCTGCTCGGATGTCAACCAGATAACTTCCGGCAACTCTTCGCCGAGTGCTTCGCGCACCGCACAAATCGCCTCAAGCGCAGGGCACTCAGACCTGCGATAGTACTGGTTCCCCGTCACCGGATCGCACCGGAACGGCTCACAATGCAACAGCGTCTCGCGCTTGGCAACACCTGTGGACTCAGACAACGCATCACAGGTCAGCCGCGCGACCGGCAACCCCCCCGAGAGCGCACACTCCATCACCCGCTGATGCACAAGTGTGCTCACCGAGGCGTGCAGATGAATCGCCGCCGACTGATAGCACGCCCGCAGTTCCTCACCGTGCGCCAGCTCACCACACGCATACCGCCCCAGGTCCGGGTGTTCCCCCCACCCGCGCCCAAACAGCCTGAGCCGCCACCGGCGAGCCTCGCACACCTCCGCTGCCCATTGAAGCGTCTGGTGCCGAAGCACCCTGTCCGCCAGAGGCAGGGCGTAGTTCCTGAATGTATAACACACTCCTGATTCTTCCACCGAGCCGAAACTCTCCTCCATCACCCTGCGCGTCAACTGCTCAAGCCGCCCGAGCAGCGACGACCCCATCGGGGCAACCGCCTCCGCCTCGACCAGAGGCCGAAGCGCATCGAGCAGCCGAGCCGTCCCCGCATCACCCGCCTCAGCCTTGTAGCGAGCGTGAAAGACATCCGGCGCCTCGCTCTGGTGCGAGACATACGCCACTTCGCACGCAAAACGCTCTCGCAGGTCAGGATCAATTGCCCCGGGATGAAACTTTCGCGTGCTCGCGACCACCGGGTATGGCATCGCCCGCTCCCTCGGAAAGTTCTCACGAGCGGCCAACTCTTTGTGGATATGCCCCGCGATAAAGTCCAACTCACCCCACTGTCGCTCGGCAAACTGGTGAGGCATCGCGTCCTGCACCCAGCACAGCCAGGGTATCTGCTCAGGAAAGGGCAACCCCGCATCACCACGAAAGTAGTTCACCAGCGCGATCAGGTCCGGCTCAAACTCCGCCACAGGCCGAAGATGCCCGACCGTCGAAGGCCGACTGCTCAGGCTCGCCTCCATCACCATCCGTGCCTCACACCCCAGCGACTCGAATGCCTCTGCCAGATCTCGCGCCGTGTGTTGCACATATGTCGAGTATCGTGAGGTCGGCACAAGCACCCGCAACGGCTTCCCCCCCTCCAGAGCCTCCCGATACCGCCTCCCCCACCACGCCTTATCCCGAGTCTCATAGATCGCAGTCACCCGCGCCTGCAAGTGCCGAAACTCCTCCGCTTGCGCAGCAGATACACGACCCGTCACCGCTTCTGCTGGCGGCGAAATCCGTGCCCGCACCCGAGGCATCGCGACCACCATCCCAAGCACCGCCTCATCAATCCGCCCGAGGGCATCATGCAGCCACCGCTGCGAAGCGTCACGACCCACAAACACCAAGACCCGCGGATCAACCAACTGCTCACGAAGGTCCATCGCCGAGAGCCCATCAAAGAACTCCATCGGGTCGGCCTGCAACAGCGTGATCGGGGAGGCATACCCCACCCGCGACCGGGGCTGCAATCGCCACAACAACTCAAACAGCCAAGGCGGGTCCACTCCCTCGATCGCAAGAGGACATGGAAAGAGGTCCGTCGCGTTGCAGTGCTTCTCGCAGAACGCAGACGCCACCCCCCGCTGATCCGTCATAAAGTGCGTCCAGTGGGGCACCTCACCCTGACCCCCATCCCTGTACCGCCGCACAAGGTTGCCATCAACAGCCCGGAAACACGCAGAGATCCCCCGCCCACCGCTCCAAACCTCGAACGCCCGGCTCAGTGCGCCGTTGGTATCAAACCCCCGTGCCCGTAACGCCCGCAGGTTTCCAAGCGCAATCTCAAGCCGCTCGGCAACCGGAACACAATCGTCCGGCAGCCGTTCGATCGCACTCATCAGCGACCGCACATCCGGCTCAGACTCCGCCGACCCCGGCAACTCTGCCAGCGCTTCACCAGCAAGCGTTCGGAGACCCAACCGGGCAAGGTTTGCTGCCAAGAGGAACCGGAGTCCTGCATCCTCTGGCACCTGCTCAAGAGCCCGGACCGCCATCGGCACAAAGTCCCTCGGTCGCCCGGCTCGCCCCAGGGCAATCAGATCATGCCGAGTGACAGCGTGAGGAGCCTGCTCAGGATGGACCGATGGCGGTGGCATGATGCCAGTCGTATCGACCGAAACACCCCTCCAAGCGCACAAACAGCCGAAATCCAAGCAAAGCCCCAAACTCCAATCCCCCTCCGCCCCGCGGAGGGGGTGGCCAAGCGAAGCGATGGTCGGGGGAGGTGCGTCTCTC
>JAJRZG010000134.1 GCA_024275365.1 Planctomycetota bacterium
CCCTTGACGGTGACCTTCGGGCCGGCGTCGGTGGGGGAGGTGGCAAAGGCATCTTTGACGGTGATCCAGGACATGGGGGGCTCCGGGCAAGGTGTGGCACGATGGTAGGGTGGGTGTGTGCCGAGCCACCACTGCTCAATGACAAAGCACCTAGGCTTGGCTCGTGACAGAGCAGGCACCAACAACCCGAGACCACGCGTGCGAGTTGCCGGCGCCTCTTGGCATGACCAGCCTTGGCTATGTCCGGCGTGCGGGTGAGTGTGGGGTCGCTGCTGACATGGCAAAGAAGGCCTATCGCCGATTCTTCCGCGAGGGGGCACGCGAGGCCAGCTTGGGTCGGGGGCGGGCGGTGTGCGCCCAGGTTGCCCCGATCGTGCGCGAGGAAGAGGAGCAGACGCCCGAAGGAGAGATCCGCAAGTTCGTGCAGCGTCTGGAGGGGAACACAGACCCCACGGGTGCCACTGGACAAAGTCCAGTGCGGATGGTCGCTGACTGTTCGACAACCCGGACGGCTCGGCACTGGACTTTGTCCAGTGGCACCCAGCGCAGACCTGTGGCACGCGACATGCCGCACTTTGACATCGAGAGCGTGCTCATCCCCATGGTCGGCAGGCAGGGCCTCAAAAGCCACACGCTCTGCGTCTCAAGCCAGGTCGGCTGCGCGATGGGCTGCGGCTTCTGCGAGACGGCCCAGATGGGCCTCCTCCGTTCCCTCACCCCCGCCGAGATCGTCGGCCAGTGGTGGGCCGCCACGCACGAGAGACAGGCGAAGATCAAAAACATCGTGTTTATGGGCATGGGTGAGCCGCTCGACAATGTCGAGGCGGTGATCCGGGCAATCGAGGTACTCACCGACCACAACGGCCCGGCTGTTCCGATGTCCAACATCATGGTCAGTACCGTGGGCAAGGCCGACGGGCTCCGCCGATTGTGCGCACAGATGGGCGAGCCCGGTTGGCACAAGCTCGGCATCGCTGTCAGCATCAACGCGCCCAACGATGCGATCCGGTCGCAGATCATGCCGATCAATCGGGCGACCCCGATGGCCGAGCTCCGCGAGGCGATCTGCGAGATCCCGCATGTCGGCACGCATCGAAAAATCTGCTTCGGGTATGTGCTGATTCCCGGCGTCAACGATGCCGAGGCGCACGCCGCCGAGCTTGCCGACTACCTGCGACCCTTCACGCGCGACGGCAGCCCCGACGGCTCGCACAAGGGCATGCTCAACCTGATCCCCTACAACCCCAGGCGGGACTCCCCCTGGCCTGCACCAGAAGAAGAGGCGGTTGAGCGGTTTCTGGGCTGGGTGCGCGAGCGGGGGGTCTACGCCAAACGCCGACGAACCAAAGGCCGCGACACGATGGCCGCCTGCGGGCAACTGGGCTCCGAAGCCATCCGCAAGCGACGGTTTGTGGGGGTGCGGCTTACGGATAGTCCTGCCGGGTCGGGCGGATGAGCGCATCGGACAGGTGTACCGCTGGCGGGCGACTCACGATAAACGAAATAATCTCCGCACAGTCTTCCGGCGTGAGCACCGGGCCGATGCGATCGACAACCTCGGCAAACCAGGTATCGTCATATCCGGCAACCCCCTGAAACTCACTCCGCACGAATCCCGGCTCGATGAGCGAGACCCGCACCCCCTTAGGTCCGATCTCGCGGCGGAGAGCCTCGGCGAGCGAGTTGACCGCGAACTTCGTCGAGCCGTACATCGAACTGAAGGGCGAGATATGGCGGCCGACATTCGACCCGATGACCACGATATCGCGGGCCCGCTGCTGCCAGTCGGCATCGCCGTGCTCGATATCGTAGACCAGGTGCAGGGCTGCGGCCCGCATGAGGCGTGCAGCCCCGAGCAGGTTGGTACGGATCATCTCTTCCCACTGCCCGGTGTCGGAGGTCGTGATCGAGCCATCGAGCCCCCGCCCGGCGTTGACAACGACCAGGTCTGCCTCGTCCTCAAAGTGCTCGTGGGCAGCCTTGAAGAGGCGGTCGATGGTGGTGTCTTCAGCCGCATCTCCAGCCACACAGACGACCCGATCAGACCCCAGTTCTTGGGCGAGTTCGTGGAGTTTGACCTCGCGGCGGGCGTTGATGATGACGCGGGCACCGTGTGTGACACAATCGCGGGCGATGGCAGCCCCGATCCCCGCTGAGGCCCCGGTGACGATTGCGATACGACCTTCGAGCCAATCCTGCATAACGAACCTCCCAGAGCCGATGGTAGACTGTATTGCATGGCTTGACCGGGCTTCCCTCGGGACCCAATGGGTGCTAGGGTTGTGCTTCGGTGGGTCGGTCCGGGTACTTTCCGCGTGGTGCGGGAGCCGGAATATCACAAGTTTGACTGCCCCTTGATGGGGTCGGCTGTGGATTCTGACCGCAGCTGTGGGTGTCTTGCCCTCGCGTTGTACCGACCAGCGCTGTATGGGAAAAGAGGCCCGGAAGGAACCAGATAATATGATCGATGAGATTCTGATCGCCTCGCTCGGGTTGACCGACGAGAGCACCGATGCCCTGCTCGAAGGCATGTTCGACGAGCAGACATCTGAGGCGACGATGGAAGAGGTACTCGGCAAAGAGCTGGGTGACCTCAAGCCGGGCAAACTTATCAAAGGCAAGATCATCGGCTACGCCGGCGACGATGTCGTCGTCGAG
>JAJRZG010000135.1 GCA_024275365.1 Planctomycetota bacterium
GCTGCCGAGTGTCGGCAACGGTGCGTGATCGAAAACTCGAGTGCTCCACCCACGCTCAGCCCCCGCCCCCGCCAGTACCCCCACGACGCCGTTCGGTATCCCGGGCGAGCAGCTTCTTCTCTTTCGCAGTCAGGCTGCCGATCCCCTCGTCCTTGACCTTTGTCAGGATCGCGTCAATCCGGGCCTCCTCGCTCACCCGCCGCCTCTTGGCAGCAGAGGGTTTCGCCCGTGTGGCAGGTGCCCCCCCGGGGCGTTTCTTTTTGCGAGAATCGCCGAAGATATCGAAGAAATCAAGCAGCAGGTGAGAGTGACGGATGAAATAGGCCCCCGCCAACGCCCCCCCGACATGGGCAGCATCGCCACCCGCGTTATTCCCCCCGGTGAGCAGGTTGAACACCGCAAGCCCCATATACGCATACGCCATAGTGCGCATCGTCAAGGCGATCGGCGGAAACAGCAACCGGACCGTCATCTTCGGTGCGATATACGCACACGCCATGATGATCCCAAAAACCCCTGCCGAGGCACCAATCAATGGTGTCTTGACATCAGAAAACAACACGCCCGGCAGATTGACATGAAACACCACGCCGAGCAGATTGAGCACCAGATACAACAGCCCCCCAAAGACCCCGCACACAAGATAAAACGCCAGATACTTTCGCCGCCCGAGCGTGTCCTCGACGATCCCCCCGAACATGTAGAGCCCGAACATATTAAACGCCAGGTGCCAGATAGACCCCGAGCTGTGCAAAAACTGGAAAGTCACCAGCCGCCAGACCTCGAGCCTCTGAAAACCGGTGTAGGTCGAAAAATGCCCCCAGTTATACAACTGCGGCAACACCGTCGTCGCCAAGACATGAATTGCAATGTTCACCACGATCAACCAAGTCGTCACCGACCAGGCACTGAACCCACGAAACCGAAACCCCCCCGATCCCCCACCACTGACACCCCTTCGCGGGGGCTCATCCCGATAATAGCTGCGATCGTAGATCCCCATGGTCGGTCGACGCTCCTTGTCGGGCCTGCACTCGCGGGCTGCCCACATCCGAGCGAGCCGCGACGGTGAATCGGGCGAATGCTAGCGCATCTTGGCCCGCGGTGTTCCGCTCCCTCTCCCGGACGCCGACGCTGAGTCTGCGAAGCGTCGGATCGGTTGCTCCCGCGTCCAGCACACCCCCTATCCCACACTTCGCCGAGCCTCAGTGTCGGCGTCCGGCATACACCTGCGCAAGAAACCTCACGAGCCACGGAGCCTGTCTGTCGCCCGTTGCAATTACCGACGCTCGCCCCGTGTCAAACTCTCCATGCCGCTCACCGAAATCTTGGCGAGAATCGCCTCGATCTGTTCCCGCTCTCCGGGTGGTATTGGGGGCTCGCCCTCGCCAGTTTCGTCGGCATGGTGCTCTGCCTCCAGCACCGCCCGCCAGCGATCAACTCCCGCCGGATCGAGTGCAAACCGCCCGCTCTGCCACACATGCCAGCAGACCACCCCCCCGCACAACCCCACTGCTGCAACCAGAGGCAGCCCTGTCAGCAGCCCGCCCACCAGCAGCACCACCGCAGTCACAAGCCCGATCTGTGCCACCATGCCGCCGGAATCATCCCGCCCCCGGGTCACCCACCGAACCATCAAGCCACCATCCAAAGGCAGCATCGGCAGCAGATTCACAACAAAAACCCCGCACGCCACCGCGTAAACCTGCCAGAGCCCGATAAGCCCTACCGATGCTGCTGTGCTCGATGCCTCAAACTCCGCAAGCATCAGCCCCGGGCGAATCGGGTTAAACACCAACCTCCCCGCATCACCAGTTGTCAGCACAACACCCACCCCCGCTGCCACCGCGACCCCCGCCGACATCGCAAGCCCAGCACCCGCCCCCACCGCCTCCACCCGCGCCGCCGGTGGCTCCTCTACCTCAAACCGCCACACGCCACCCAAAGGCCAGAGTGTGATATCGGTGGGCCCAAGCTTTGCCCATCGCACCAGGGCGTGCCCCCGGGCCGCCTCGTGCATCAGCACAACAACCGCAAGGCTCGCCAGCCCCGTCACCACAAAGGGCACTCCCAGCCCGTTCCAGATCGAATACACAAGCACCACAAGCACAAAGATCAACCCCACCAGATGCACCCTGATCTCGCACCCCGCGAGCCGTCCGATCGGCACCCCCCACCATGCTGGCGATTCACCATCACCAAGAACCCGGCCCAACAGTGTGCGGTTACTCTCCCTCATAGCGCGATGTTAGGGCATCCGACGCAGTGGTGTAGCCTACAAAATAACAGCCGCCCGGCATGGAGCCGGGCGGCTGGAAGATAACAGAAGTTATCGGGATGAATTAGCGACGACGACGGGTCGCGACCAAGCCGCCGAGGCCGAGCAGCGCGAGCGAAGCGGGTGCCGGGACGACGGTGACCTTGAACCAGACGACTGGCTCGTAGCCGGTGTCGAGGTTACCAGCAGTCTGGCTGCCAGCGAAAACGGTATTGATGTTCATGTTGATTTCACCAAACTCGCCGGGCTCGAACTGGCTGCCGGTCATGGCCCAGCCGTCAGCAAAGTCGGAGTTGAACTCCGAGCCGCCGAGCCAGTACATACCCGCGGTGAGGTCGATGTTGATGAGGCTCCAGAGGCCGTCGCCGCCATCGTCGTCGTTGCCGAGCAGCATACCGGCGTTGTCCCAGAGGCCGAGTTCGGTGTCCATGTCGAACCCGCTGGAGGTCATGAACGAGCCGTTGGTGTCAAAGGTGTAGTTCCCCTCACCACCGATCACACCAAGATCAAGGAAAACGGTGGGCTGAGCAGCAGCAGTACCAGCCATGGCAGTAATCGCGGCAATCGTGATAATCGTCTTCATAATTGTGTCTCCTCTCCCATGACATCAGCATGGGCTCTCAAATGAATACCGCCCCCAGTTGGGAGCAACCTGAACTACATGTCGAGGGGGAACATCTCCCTCATCACTCCTTTGACCGGCAGCGATTGCGCTCCCGACCAGAATCCAGAGTACGGGATATGGGGGACCGTGTCAACAATGAATAGCAGGTTTGCCAGGAATCTTCGAGAATAAATACCGATAAACAGTACCCCTACAGCACCTATTTTGCCCAAGTTGCCGCGCTGTAAGCTGCACACTCTCCCAGTTCCTCTACAATCCAGAGAGCGTGCTGTATTTTGCGTTTCGATCGCTTCGAAAATGGACTCAAGTCTTGATCAGGGCGCAGTTGGTCGCCACGGCTAATCGAGATTCGTCGAGTCCATGGTCCCGACAAAATACTAAAAGGACAACCGCCCGGCACGAGACCGGGCGGCTGTGTGATAACTCAACTAACCAAGGAGGATTAGCGGCGACGACGGGTCGCGACCAAGCCACCGAGACCGAGCAGGGCAAGGGCACCCGGTGCGGGCACAGCGTTGACTGCCGAACTGAAGTGGATGACATAATCGCCAGTGGCACCCGCCATGTTATCCCACTGGGCAAGAGCACCGCCGCCTTCGAGGCCCTGGATGAAGTTGCCGAGCAGGTCGAAGTAGGTGTTGGTGAAGCCGAAGATATCGTTGCCGCCAGCATCCTGCGCGTCGTTGTTGAACGCGGTCATGCCGATCAGATAGACGCCCGCAGCGAGATCGAGCGAGATCTGGCTCTCGAGCCCACCACCGCCATTGCTGCTGTCGTCATTCTCGCCGATGCCATTGCCCGCGATATCGAACAGGTGAAGCTGGGTGTCAAATGTGCTGCCGAAGCTGTCAATGGTGAGGATGCCACCACTCCAACTGAACCCGTACACATCAGCGTCATTTCCAGCGTTAAAGCCGATAATCGATGTCGTTCCGTTGTCTACCGATTGGCCGGGAGGCGTATCGGTCGCGTCACCGATCTCCATGAAGACCTGTGCGTTGGCGGCGGTCCCCGCAAGGAACATAAAAGCTGTCAGAGCAATACCACTCTGTGTTGTCTTACTCATCTCGTCTATCTCCTTCTAAACTCGAAAATGCCCGTGGGCAACAACTCCTTCAAATCTCTCCTGTTGACCGATAGCAATTGTGCTCCCGATCAGAATACAGAGTACAGA
>JAJRZG010000136.1 GCA_024275365.1 Planctomycetota bacterium
GATGTATTCGTGGTTGAACCGCTGGGCCTCCTGGTTGGCCAAAGCCATCACCTTGCGGGCACGGTCGGTAAATCGTTCAAACATGGCCAACTCCTTTGGGGGACCAACCCGGCCCCACACCTCTCTGTACGACTCAACCCCCACTCCCGGACGAGACTTCCGCCGGAAATACTGGTCGAACCCCGAACAGGGCACCTGCGCCCTCGGCGCAGCCCATCCCTTCCTTCATCGGCTGCGATCCCCATGCCAGTTGCCGGATATTCACCGATCACGCGGAAGAGTGCGGAAACCCGGTGTGAGCCAGTAAAAACATCGGCATAAAGAGGGTGCCTCCACTGCCGATAGGGAGGAGAGCGCCGGAATGGCAGATTCTCCGACAGCGTACTGACAGACGGACATTATTTGATTCCACAAATCTTTCGTAGCGTGTGCCTCGGCTCTGTGAGCCGTGCAGGGCCGACCGACACGGCCGATGCTGGTGCCTTACTCAGGCTGCCACGCCAAAGCCGGGTCAGCGACAATCTTGATCGGGATCAATGCCTCAGCCCGGCGGCCGTTGACCTGATCCCGCACGATCACCTTCAACTGATACGCCCCGATCGTCAGCGTCCGGGGCAGCTCGACCTCGGTGAGCAGGTAAAAATCCCGTTGTTTGTTCCGCGAGGTCTCGACGATCATCTCCGCCGAGCGTTTCCATGCCAGAATGCTCTTCTCGGCATCGTGATAGAGCTCGAGGGTCTGCGAGAGCTCGACCGACCACTCCTCCTCGACGGGCAACCCCCCAAGCCGGGAGGTATCGACCCTGCCGTGCTCAAACCCATCGACCTCGACATAGACCAATGCCCGGATCGATCTGCCCGCCAGGAAGCTGGTGGTGCTGAAGGGCTGGTACTTGCCAAATCCCCGCACGCGGACACACAAGATTGCCTTGGGGATGGTCAGGCCGAGGCCTTGTGTGATCTTCTCGCTGAACTCACGGAGCAGGCTCGCCCGGGTGTCGGTTGCTGTCTCATCGGGCGCAAGCAGCGACCCCAGCAGCCCGGCGATCGCGGTTGCCGATTCGCGTTCCTCGGGGCTGAGTGTGCTGCCGACTTCCGAATCGGCTTTGAGCAGCTCGGCTGGATCGCGCCCCTGGGCGGCTGCCAGGGCGATCATCGCCACAGCAGTCCGGAAAGGCTCCGAGGTCGAGCCGAGCTCCTGCCCGAGGGCCTCGTCGAGCTGGGCATAGAGCGCGTCGATATCGAGGGGGGAGGGGGCAGATTCCGAGTTCGTCTCAGGGGTCTGGGCCTCTGTGCTGGCAGCCGCCTCGCCTGTGCTGCCTGCTTCATCTTCCAGCAGCTGTTCGAGCGAGACATTAGCAGCCTCGTCGGCAGGTTCGGAGGGGGACTGATCCGGCGCGTCGAGATCGTCGGGTGTTCCCATCGCCTGGGCAAGGTCGGCAGCCTGCTGGGCGAGGAGCGATTCGAGATCGGTTGCCGGGGCGTGGTCGGTGGGTGTCTCGTCGATGTCAGCAGCGGTCTCACCAGCAGCCAGGTCGGCCTCATCCCCCATCATCCCCTCAAGCCCGACATTCACGCCGGGGTCGTCGTCAGCCCGTGTATTTCGGTTGCACCCGGTGGCCAGCAGCAGGCCGACCATCACCAAAAGGGCGGTCGGCACAAGGCGGCCTCCCGACACAAGGCGGCCTCCCGACACAAGGTGGCCTCCCGACACAAGGTGGCCTTCTGACACAATCCCCCTCCGCCCTGCGGAGGGGGTGGTCGCGCAGCGACCGGGGGAGGTGTTTCCGAACGACACACAATGAGAAAACCTCCGCCACCAGGAGAACCCGACACGCACCTCCCCCGACCATCGCTTCGCTTGGCCACCCCCTCCGCAGGGCGGAGGGGGATCGCACGGTCGCTGCGCGATCGTGCGTGTCGGGTGTGCGGCCTCGCCCCTGCCAAATTGACCTGTTGCTATGCTCACGACAGCGCCTCCTGCGCGGATGTGCGGCTTCTCGACTCTGGCCCCGGTCGCTCCGCGATTGGGACAGTCTCGCTCGGTTCTATCGGCTCAATCACCTGACGATGGCCGCAAAACGCAGCCCGAGCCGTTCGAGCACCCGGTGGGGTTCGCCCAGCCCCGATTTCATCCCCTGGTCGGCCTCAAGACACGCCTGGAGCAGCACCCGCGTTCGGCGGGGGCGGAGGCGGGGGGCCAGTTGTATCAGGGTGTTCCGGGCGGGGCCCCAGAGCTTGAGTCGCCCCGCAGCCGTTGCCGGGTCGAGCCGTTGGCTGTTCGCGATTGCCATGCCATGGAGTTTTTTGGCGAGGTCGGAGTAGGCGAAGATGACGGGAATGTGCGCATCTCTGGGGGCATTGTCGAGCACCAGGCGGAGCTGGTGGAGGATCGCGGTCGCATCGCCGGAGAGCAGCACCGATTGGATCGACCAGGGGTCTTCCTGTTTGCTCGTGCTGACCATCTCGGCGACCAGATCAGCGGTGATCCCCTTGCCCGCGCTGACCGCCAGTTTGCCCAGTTCGCTGTCGATGCGGCCGAGGTCAGGCCCGAGCCGATCGACGAGCAGCTGCCCGGCTGCCCGGTCGATCGGCACGCCATGGCGGGCCTTGCAGTTGGTGCCGATCCAGGTGAACGCCTCGCGGGCATCGACACCGTCGCACTTGCAAACGACCCCGACCTCGGCGATAAGCTTGTCGAGCTTGCCGGGGTTCCAGCGTTCAGCCCGCAGCAGCAGCGTCGCGTCCTCGCACGGCTTCTCGGCGTATCGCTCGATGATCGGGCGGCTGTCCTCTTTGACCAGTTGGTCGGCACTGTCCACAACGACGAGCTTGTGCTGCTGCATGAGCCCGAAGCTGCGACACTCATCGAGGACATCGGCCACGGCGTCCTTCTGGCCATCGAAGGAGAACGAATCGACCTCGCCATGCTCGGCAATGAGGGCCTCGCGGATACGAGCGGTGACATCGAGCCGAAGGAAGGCGTCCTTGCCCCGCAGCAGGATCACCCGCCACCGGGGGTCGGGCGTGAGGTCGATGGGGCTGATGCCGGGGGCGGATTTGGAGGATGCTTTTTTGGCCATTGCCCTGAGGATAGAGCATCCCGGGGCGATCCGACGCTTCGGCGGACCTTAGCGTCGGCGTCC
>JAJRZG010000137.1 GCA_024275365.1 Planctomycetota bacterium
CAGCTCGAAACCGACCGCCGACTCGTCCAGAAACGCAAGACCATCCTGCAAAACGAGCTGGCGACGATCCAGGCCCGCAAACGCCGCGAGGTGCGCTCGCGGAATGTCGACCACTTCACCGTCGGGCTCGTCGGCTATACCAACGCGGGCAAGAGCACGCTCTTTAACACTCTGACCGCCGGCGGGGCGTATGCCGACGATCGACTCTTTGCAACGCTGATGACCCGCACCCGCGACTGGGACCTCGGCGGCGGGCTCAAGGTCATGCTTTCGGACACGGTCGGATTTGTGCGAGATTTGCCGCATAATTTGGTCGCTTCGTTTCGGGCGACGCTCGAAGAGGCGACGCACGCTGATGTGTTGCTCATCGTGCTCGATATCGCAGACCCGGCTGCCGAGATGCACCTCGAGACCGTCCACGCGACGCTCGATGCGATCTTTGCCGAGGTCCGCCGTGCGGAGAAACGGCTCGGCGATGGGCACCCCCCCGCCCCCGAGCCCCGCCGGGTGCTGCTGCTCAACAAGATCGACCGCCTCGAGGACAACGCCGAGTTGCTGGTCTGGATGCAGAACCACCCCGAGGCGGTCCCGATCTCCGCCCTGCCCGGCCCCGATGGCGGCCTGCTGCGTGGCGGCGTGGCGATCGAAGACCTGATCCGTGATGCTGCGCGAGGCGAGGTCCGCGAGCTTGCGATCACCATCCCCCTTGCGGACTCGAAAACCATCCACACCATCGAGAACCGAGGCGAGGTGCTCGACCGTGCCTACGACACGCCCGGCACGGTCACCCTGACCGCCCGCATCGGCACCCGTCAACTCGACCAGCTCCGCTCCGCCGGGGCAAAGTTCACCGTGGCAGGTGATATGCCTCAGACCCCCCGCGAGGGATGGGGGCTGCGGACCTGACACGGTGGGACCGGCTTCCAGCCGGTGCGTGAGAGTTGCATTGTCGCCTCTACCCCCGCACCACCCAGAAGGCGAACCCACGCCTCTCCCGGCTGGACATCCCCCCTCCCCCCGCCCATACTTCCCGGCTCTCACCGGGTACTCCAAACCCCGGCGAGGCCACCTTAGCTCAGTTGGTAGAGCGGAGCTTTCGTAAAGCTCAGGTCGCGAGTTCGAGTCTCGCAGGTGGCTCTTTCGAGGAACCCCGCTGACACCGTTGGCAGGGGGTTTTTTGTCTCCGCTGGGAGGGTGTGAGCGGTAGCACCCAAGAGCATCAGGCACACCAGCCACATGACGAGAGAGGAACCCCATGGGGCAGTCTATTCATAACATGGTAGGTATTGCAGCATCCAGGGAAAGCCCGTATGCTGACAGTGTGATCCCGGCTTTGGCATAACAAAGGTTCCTGACACCTTTTCTGACCCACCTTTTCTGACCACCTTTTCTGACTCAATCGATTTTGTCCGATAATCATCCTTCCAAAACTCGTCTTCGTGTTTTCCGATAGAATCAGCCATGCTCTCTTTCTTGCTGGCGATTTTTTGTGTGAGTCTGCCCGCGTTGCTGCCGCCCCAGGGGCCTCCGGTCGAGGTGCCGCATATTCGGTACTTTGGGTTTGCGATGGTCGATGCGGGGTTTGATGACCCGCTCGATTCTGAATATAAAACCAACTACCTCGATGAGGTTGCCAAGTTTTGTAATACGGCGCAGTTGGCTGCGTTTGATCCTGCTGAGGATATCACCGCTCGCCTCGATGCTGCGGCTGCTGTCGGGGTGTTCCCGATCCTGCATGTTCAGACTATCCTCTTTGCCACCTCTGACACCGGCACGCTTGAACTTCACGCCGACTACGCTGCCCGGTGGCAGAGCTTTGTTGCGCTCAACAGCCTTGTTGCGCGGGCTGAGCAGCTTGCCTGTATCTATCCTGTTGATGAGCCGGTGTGGAACGGGGTCTCGGCTGGGGACCTTGCGGCGGCGTGCAGCCTCATCGACCAGACGCTCCCCGAGACTCCGATCCTTATCATCGAGGCTCCGCCTGTTGTGGACCAACTCATCGTGCCGATTGAGGCCGACTGGATCGGCTTTGATCTCTATGGCACGCTCGACCCCAACACCGATGAGACCTACCAGGCCCTCACGCGAACCCTCCGCTCGCGCAAGACTCGGGCGGATCAGAAGATCGTGGTCGTGATGGAAACCCAATGGCTGCCGCAGTATGGCCAGTGGGGTGTGCAGCCGGGGGACATGGCGGGGGTTGCGGTGAGCTACACGCGGTTTGCCCGGCGGAATAAGGATGTCGTCGCCATCATCGGGTATCTGTGGCCCGGCGGCTTTGACCAGCCCGACCAACTCGGTGCCCGACACCTGCCGCCCGAGGTCATCGAGGTGTACGGCATCATTGGTCGATGGATCAGTGGGAAGTAGATTTGGATTCTGCGGGGTGTGTTGCTGCTGCTCGGTGTGGGGATGAGGAGTAGATGGTTGAGACCGGTCTCACAGAGACCGGCTCGCGGGATCGCGGGATCACACATCGCGCCAGAATCGTGGGCTGAAGAGGACGATGATGGCGAAGACTTCGAGGCGGCCGAGGACCATCATCATGCTCAGGACGGCTTTGCTTGGGCCGCTGAACCAGCCGTAGTTTTGGGTTGCTCCGACCTGGTCGAGGCCTGGGCCGATGGTGCAGAGGGAGGCGATGGTGGCAGTGGCGGCTGTTGTGTAGGTGCAATCGCTTGCGTCGTTGAGCTGTTCGAGGAGCATGACCGCGCCGGAGCCCATGACGAAGAGTGCGATGATGCCGATCAGGTAGGCCAGGGTTCCGAGTTTGAGGTCGATATCCATGGTCGAGCGACCCAGGCGGAGGGGGCGGACGACATGGGGGCGGAAGATGTGCTCGATCTCTGCGAGGAGGATCTTGAAGGCGACCCAGACGCGGATGACCTTGACGCCGCCACCGGTTGAGCCTGAGCAGCCTCCGACGAACATGAGCATGACGAGGACGCCTTGGGCGAGGAAGGGCCAGGCGTTGAAGTCGCTTGTTGCAAAGCCGGTGGTGGTCTGGATGGAGACGGTTGTGAAGACACCCTGGCGGATGGCTGCGCCTGCGGTGGAGGAGATTTCGTCGCCGGTGGTCATCGTGATCGCGTCTGGGCTCATCCAGAGGGCGAGGCTGACGAGGGCTGCGCCGCCGGCGAGCAGGCAGATGTAGACACGGAGTTCGGTATCGCGGAGTACTTCGCGTCCTCTGCCTCGGACGATTTTGTAGAAGAGGTTGAAGTTCATGCCCGCGAGCACCATGAAGAGGATCACGATGATATCGACTGCTGGCGTTGCGGCGTATGCCCCGATGCTGGCGTTTTGGGTGCTGAAGCCTCCGGTTGCCATGGTGGCGAAGGTGTGGCAGACGGAGTAGTAGGCATCGAGGGGTGTGAAGACCCAGAGGAGCATGATCTGGGTGAGTGTGAGGCCGAGGTAGATGTACCAGAGGTATCGGGCGGTCTCGCGGATGTGCGGCTGGAGGCCTTCGGGGCTTGGGCCTGGTGCTTCGACATTGAAGAGTCGTTTGCCTCCGACGCCGAGGCCTGGGAGGACGGCGACGAAGAGGACGACGATGCCGAGGCCTCCGAGCCAGTGGGTGAGTGAGCGCCAGAGGAGCAGGGAATGGGGCATCGCCTCGATATCGGAGAGGACGGTTGCGCCGGTGGTTGTGAGGCCGCTCATGGACTCGAAGTAACAGTCGACAAACGAACGGAAGGGGTGGAGGACATGCTCGGTGTTGAGGTGCGCCCAGACCCAGTAGGGCAGCGCAGCCAAGGCCGCCCCGAGCAGCCAGCTCATGGCGACGAGGAGCAGAGCCTCGCGGCGGCCGAGATAGCCTGGGGCGTTTCGGTGTATCAGCCAGCCAAGCCCCGCCAAGACGATCCCCACGCCACCCGCGATGCAGAGTGCGAGGACAGCGGTGAAGTCTGGGTCACGCCGCACGCCAAAGGACTGGGCGATGGCAAAGAGGGCTGCGGTGGCGAGCATGACGAGCCCGAGCAGGCCGAAGAGGAGGCCGAGGCGGCCGATGACGAGGCGGTAGTTCACCTGGAGGATCCTCGGACCGAACGGATAACAGGGCTTGAGAGTCTACAGGAATCTTTGGCGTGCCGAACGATCCCCCTCCTCCCTGAGGATGGGGTGGTCGCGCATGCGACCGGGGGAGGTGCGGCGGCGACCAACGATCGATTCCCCTCGGGCATGGCAGGAGATGATCCAGACCTGCACGCGGAGAGGGTTGAATGGTTCGCACCTCCCCCGACCATCGCTTCGCTTGGCCACCCCCTCCGCAGGGCGGAGGGGGATCGGGCGGGCGAGACGCCCGCCCCACTGAAGGTTGCGGCTGGCGCGACGCCCGCCCCACTGGTGAGGCCGTGATTCCCACAGCAACAGAGATTGCCGAAGCAACTACGAGCCACGGAGAGCCTTTCTGAGTTCTTTCTCCTGGCCTTCCCGACCGATGACCATGATGGAGTCGTCGGCCTGGATGACATCTTGAGCACCGGGTACCCAGACATCTCCCTCTCGCCGGATGGCTGCGATCACACCATTGGGCGAGAGGTTCATCTCGGTGAGGGGGCGGGGGTTCGGGAAGTCCTGGTCGGTGATGTGGACGAGATAGATATCAACTCCCGAGGCGAGCGTGGCGAGGCGTTGGAATGAGCTGTCGTCGAGGAGGATTTCGAGTTCCTTGGCAGCCACCATCCCGGGGCTGTAGGCGCGATCGACGCCGATGTGGTAGAGGAGGTCGAGGTAGCGGGCACGCTCGACGACAGCGATCGTCTCGGTGACGCCGCCGGCTTTGGCGAAGACAGCACCGACGATGTTCTCTTCCTCGTGCTGGTGCATCGCGATAAAGACATCGGCCTGCCCGATGTGCTCTTCGGCAAAAACCGAGGTATCCGTCGGGTCAGCATTGAGGACGGTGATCCAGGGAAGGCGCTGGGCGAGCACCTCGGCCCTGTCGCGATCGGTCTCGAAAAGGCGGATGGACCAGCCGCGCTCACGGAGGACCTCGCAGAGCCAGGCAGCCATGGGGGTGCCGCCCATGATGACGATGCTTCGGCGTTTGGTCTCTTTGAACCCGAGGCGTTTGAGGAGGTCGTCGAAGACCTCGGCATCGCCGATGAGGACGATGCGGTCGTTGGCCTGGAGCGTGGTTGTTGCTCTTGGGATGAAGACCTCTGAGTCTCGAGAGATCGCGGCGATGCGGGTGCCCTGGGGGAGCTGGACCTCGGCGAGCGGATGCCCCAGGACGGGGGCCTTGTCGTCCATGACGATCTCGTGCATGTCGATTCGGCCACGGGCGAAGTGCTCGATGGCAATGGCGGCCGGGTTGCGGAGGGAGCGGGCGATGGCTGTGGCGGTGGCGTATTGGGGGCAGACGATGTGGTTGATGCCGAAGTGTTTTTCGTAGTCGATGTCGGCCTGGTCGAAGTAGGTTGCGTGGCGGATGTGGGCGACCGTGCGCGACGCGCCGAGGGCCTTGGCGATCGAAGCGGTGACGAGGTTGACCTCGTCGTCGTCGGTTGTTGCGAGGACCAGATCGGCGGTGGCAGCCCCGGCCTCGCGGAGGACAGCCGCACTTGCGCAGTTGCCCTGGAGGACGCTGATATCCATCGTGTCAGTGATCGTGCGGAGGTGGGCAGCGTCAAGGTCGATCGCGGTGATCGACCGCCCGGCCGCGTTGAGAAACTCGGCCGAGTGTGTTCCAACTTCGCCCATACCACAGATGAGAATCTTCATGCTGCCAATCACCTCCCGGGGGTGGTGAGAAGTCTAGCAGGATTCTCGACAGGGCAGATCAGTCGTGGGTATGGCCCAGGATCGCGTCGATCAGCAGCCGGCGGTCCAGAGGTTGAGGAAGGCGAGGACATCGAGAGTGTTGACGGTGCCGTCGCCGTTGATATCTGCGGAGGGATCACCGGCGGCCCATGCGTTGAGGAATGCGAGCATGTCGAGGGTGTTGACGGTGCCGTCGTTGTTGAAGTCGGCGACGCATGGGGGGGTGAGTTGAATGACGGGCCAGAACCCCCCGGCGATCTCGAACACGCCACCAGCAAGGGTGCCGGTGTCGTGCTGGCCGATGGTGCCGGAGAGTTCGTAGTTGGCACCGAAGGTGAACATCTCGCCTCCGGCGTCGATGGTGTACCAGTTGATCTCGTAGGTCTGGGCGTGGGCATTCCCTGCAATCAGCACAGGCGCAAATGTAAGGATCGACAGCACATGGCGTAACGCGACTGGAGTGTGTGCCTGTTTCTTCATTGTCCGGCTCCTTGTGACATAGTGTTGAGGAGGAAAAGTGATTCGAGACGGTCGAGGCGGTTCTGCAAGGCCTCGTTTTGTGTGCGCAGCGTGTCAAGGTCCTGGTGGAGTGTTTCAATCTCCGCGTCCTTCTCGGCGCGAAGTGCGTTGACGGCCTCGACGAGCAGGGGGGTCATCTTGGAATAGTCCAGGCCGATGGCGTCGATGCCGTTCTCTTCGTAGTTGACGATCTCGGGGAGCACTTCGCCGACTTACTCGGCGATCATGCCCAGATCGTGTTGCCCGCCGTGTTCCTTGTCCCATGTGTAATACACACCACGCAAACGAGAGATTTTTTCAAGCGGGTGGTCGATGTTGCGGATGTCAGACTTCCATCGGCGCGAGGAGGACGAGCCGTAGTCGGCACCTACACCCCAAGCGAAGAAGTCGAAGCCGCTACTGGAGTCGCTCCGACCCCGCACGCCGGTAGTTATGCCCGAGGTTGCAGAAGCCCAGCCGTACACACCAAAGCCGGCGGTGGAATTGGTTTGGCCCCACACGCCATCGGCACTACCAGAGGTTGCGCTGGCGAACCCGTACACGCCAACACCGTCCGTGGAGTCGCTTCGACCCCACACACCGCGGGTGTTGCCCGTGGTTGCGGTGGCCCGGCCGTAGGTGCCCGTGCCACCAGTAGAGAGAGTCGAGCCCCACACGCCGAAGTTGGCGCCCGAGGTTGTGGAGGCATGGCCGCGCACACCCCGGCCGGTGGGCGAGTCACTCACGCCAAACACGCCGGTGGTGGTGCCCGAGGTTGCAATGGCCTCGCCGTAGACGCCAATGCCGGAGGTGGAGGCGCTCTGACCAAGCACCCCGCGGGTGACACCCGTGAGGGCGCTGACCCTGCCGAAGACGCCCCTGCCGCTGGTGGAGTCGCTCTGGCCCCACACGCCGTAGGTGGTGCCCGAGGTTGCGATGGCCTCGCCGTACACGCCCCGGCCGTTGGTCGAGGAGTTCTGGCCGTACACCCCATGGTTGGTGCCCGAGGCAGCTGTGGCCACACCGTATACGCCCCGGCCACCGATGGAGTCGCTCTGACCGTACACGCCGTAGGTGGTGCCCGAGGCTGCATTGGCAAAGCCGAGGACTCCCCGGCCACTGGTGCTTTCGCTTTCGCCCCGCACGCCGAAGTTGGTGCCCGTGGTTGAGGAGGCCAGGCCGTAGACGCCCGAGCCGCTGGTCGAGTTGCTCCGTCCCCACACCCCACGGGTGATGCCCAAGGTTGCGGTGGCCCAGCCGAAGACGCCGCTGCCTTCGTTCGAGTCGCTCTGGCCCCACACGCCGCGGTTGTCGCCCGAGGTCGCAGCAGCCCAACCGAGGACCCCCTGGCCGAGGGTCGAGTCGCTCCTGCCCCACAGGCCGAAAGTGAGGTTCGAGGTCGCGGTGTTGTGGGCAGAGATGGTTCTGATTGCGCCGCTGACCACTTCCAGTGGGTAGTCGGGCGAGGTGGTTCCGATACCGATGTTGCCACCGTTGTAATACATGGCCGAGCCGGAGACCTGCCAGAGTGCATCACTACCGTCGGCACCGGGAGGGCCTTGTGGGCCAGTTGGTCCCTGAGGACCGGTCGGGCCGGGATCGCCTTGCGGACCAGTCGGTCCTTCTGGTCCTTGGGGTCCAGTCGGGCCAGGATCACCCTGCACACCTTGCGGACCCTGCGGCCCTTGTGGCCCCATCGGACCTTCTGGTCCTTCCGGTCCAGGAGGCCCTTCGGGGCCGGGGTTGCCGTCGAGGGCGTAGAGCGCGACCGGGGCCGCCGTCACCGGCTGACGGGTCGCGAGTGTCGTGAACGCGCCGGCACCAGCCGGGGATCGGATATCAATCTCGATGAAGCGGGCCTCGGTGTTGAAGGCACCGGGGCCGAAGTTCAACTGGGCGGTAAAGCGGCCTTCAAGAACCGGGAGGTTGTCGATAGAGACAGGCGCACCGATCAGAACACCCCCGGTCGGCGCGTCATAGAGCCGGAAGACCAGATCGGCCGTGTCGTTGAGAGGCATGCCGTCCTGGAGCACCTCGCCCTGGTAGGTGATTTCGTCGGTGACCTGGGCTTGTGTGATGGCTGTCATGCACATCGTGCAGAGCAGGAATACGGAACAGGCGTATCGGAACATGGGACAAGTCCTTTCTTTCTTGCTGATCATTCTTGCTGACCCGTCAACTGCTGCATGAACAGTTCAAGACGCAGGAGTCGATCCTGCAAGGCCCGGTTCTCAGCCTTGAGCTCGGCGATCTGTGCGTCTTTCTCATCGCGAAGCGAAGCGATTTGCGCGTCTTTCTCGGCCCGCAGCGCGTTGACAGCCTCGACGAGCAGGGGGGTCATCATGCCGTAGTCCAGGCCGATGGCGTCGATCCCGTTTTCTTCGTATTGGACGATTTCGGGAAGGACTTCGCCGACTTCCTCGGCGATCATGCCGAGGTCGTGGTGGCCGCCGTGTTCCTTGTCCCAGTCGTAATAGACGCCGCGCAGACGGGCGATCTTGTCGAGCGGCTGGTCGATGTTGCGGATGTTGGACTTCCACCGTCGCGAGGAGGACGAGCCATAGTTGGTCCCTGCGCCGTTGGCGTAGAAATCGAAGCCGCTGCTGGAGTCGCTCCGCCCCACCACGCCGAAAGTGACACCCGAGATTGCGGTGGCCCGACCGTAGACGGCCGTGCCGGAGGTGGAGGCACTCGAGCCCCACACGCCGAAGTTGGCACCCGAGGTTGTGGAGGCATGGCCCCGCACGCCTCGGCCGGTGGGGGAATCGGTCCCGCCAAACACGCCAGTGGTGTTGCCCGAGGTGGCGCTGGTCGAGCCGTAGACGCCGATGCCAGAGGTGGAATCGCTCTCGCCCCGCACGCCGTAGTTGGCGCCCGAGGTTGCGTAGGCGATGCCGAAGATGCCCCGCCCGCTGGTGGAGCGGCTCGAGCCCCTCACGCCGGTGGTGGTGCCGGAGTTTGCGACGGCCGCACCCGCTACGCCCACGCCGTCGGTGGAGGCGTTCACGCCAGACACGCCAACGGTGAAGCCCGAGGTGGCGGTGGACAAACCGAAGACGCCCCGGCCGTCGGTGGAGGCGCTCTCGCCCCACACGCCGTAGTTCTGGCCCGAGTTTGCGGTGGCCAGGCCGTAGACACCTCGGCTCCCGTGCGGGGAGTCGCTCTGGCCCCACACGCCGGTAGTAACGCCCGAGGTGGCAGCGGCCCAGCCGAAGACGCCGCTGCCGCTGGTGGAGTCGCTCTGGCCCCACACGCCGCGGGTGTCGCCCGAGGTGGCAGCAGCCCAACCCAGGACACCCTGGCCAAGGGTGGAGTCGCTCCTGGCCCACACGCCGAAGGTAAGGTTCGAGGTCGCGGTGTTGTGGGCAGAGATGGTTCTGATTGCGCCGCTGACCATTTCCAGTGGGTAGTCAGGCGTGGTGGTTCCGATACCGATGTTGCCACCGTTGTAATACATGGCCGAGCCGGAGACCTGCCAGAGCGCATCAGTGCCATCGGCACCGGGAGGGCCTTGCGGACCTTGGGGGCCGGTGTCGCCTTGCGGACCCTGTGGTCCCATTGGGCCGGTATCGCCTTGCGGACCCTGCGGCCCCATCGGGCCGGTGTCGCCCTGTGGGCCCTGTGGGCCCATCGGGCCTTCGGGTCCTTCCGGTCCTGGAGGCCCTTCGGGGCCGGGGTTGCCATCGAGGGCGAACATCGCGACGGGAGCGGCTGTCACCGGCTGCCGGGTGACGAGCGTTGTAAACGAGCCCGCACCAGCCGGGGAACGGATATCAATCTCGATGAAGCGGGCCTCGGTGTTGAAGGCACCCGGGCCGAAGTTCAGTTGTGCCGTGAACCGGCCTTCGATGACCGGGAGGTTGTTGATGGAGACGGGCGCCCCAATCTGCACACCCCCGGTCGGCGCGTCGTAGAGTCTGAAGATCAGGTCGGCCGTGTCGTTGAGGGGCACGCCGTCCTGGAGCACCTCGCCCTGGTAGGTGATCTCGTCGGTGATCTGGGCCTGGGTGATGGCTGTCAAGCACATCGTGCAGAGCAGGAGTATGGAACAGGAATACCGGAACATGAGACGACTCCTTTTCTTCTTTTATTGCTGAACCACGACTTGCTGCATGAACAGTTCCAGTCGCAGGAGTCGTTCCTGCAAGGCCTCGTTTTGTGTGCGCAGCGTATCCAGGTCTTGGTGGAGTGCTTCGATCTGCGAGTCTTTTTCTTGCCGGAGTTCGCGGAGTGCTTCGACGGTGAGTGCCTCGAAGCCTCGGAAGGTGAGCATTTTGTAGCCGAGGCCGCTGGTCTCGACCCAGTCCGGGAAGACCTCTTCGACTTCTTGTGCGATCATGCCGATGCGCGTGCCGTGGAGTTCATTGATGGAGTCTGGGTCTTTGTATTCGTAGGTGACACCCCGGAGCTTGAGGAGTTGCTTGAGTGAGCCGTCGAGATCGTGGATGTTCTTCTTAAGCCTGCGGTCGGAGGAGTTTGACCATGAGCCCCCGCCGGGCTTGCCTGCGGTCCCGGTGCCCGCCACCTGGAGTTGAAACGACGGTGTGATATTGCCTCCGATACCGATATTGCCGTTGGCATGGACCTTGAGTCGCGTCGTGCCATCGACCTGGATCCGGAGTGCGTCTTCTGCTGTGGCGGCGATGTGCAACTGTGCGGTCGGGCTGGTGAGCCCGATACCGATCTGCCCACCAGCAGAGCCCATGATGACATTGTTGGCATTATTGTGATTCAGATAGAGCGCCGAGTTGACGGTGTCTATCTCGTTAGTATCCATCAGCAGGCTACCGTTGCCCTGCGAGATGCGCAGCGCGGCAGTCACGCCGTTGTTGTCGGCACCGCCGGCGATGTGAAGCTTCTCAGTTGGGACTTCTGCCCCGATACCGACATTGCCGGAGAAATAGTTGCGCCCTCCCGTGAAGTAACCCGCATAGCCGGTGGGGCTTGCGACCGAGGAACGGATGCCGTAGGTTGTCCCGCTGGAGGCAGTGGCAGCAGCAAGAATGCCACGCCCGGAAGTACTGATAGATTGAAATGTGCCGCCATAGGTCACGCCTGTATTTGAACTTGCGTACCCTGTCACGCCGATACCCTTGTCGCCGAGGCTTTCACCATAGACAGCGCGAGCCAAGGTCCCGGTCAAGGTGTTGGTCGCCCGCATTGTTTTGCTTTGATTGCTGGTAAGATCAAGCCTGAACGCAGGGGCGGTGGTGCCGATGCCGACATTGCCCTGATTGGTCACCGTCAATCGATCCCCGCTGAGATTGAGATTCCAGTTTCCGGTCGCACTGTCGAGATAGTGCCAGGCGTTTCGTGTGCCGGTGTTGTAACCATAATACGGGAGCGAGGTTCCGCCATCTGTCGTGACATACATTCCGCCATAGCCGCTACTTGTCGGGTAATGGATACCGAATGCCTCCGGCCCGACCGCATTGCTCCGCCCGACTCCTACAAACCCGCCGTTGTAACTCATGGTTGAGCCATTGATCTGCCAGAGCGCGTCGCTGCCGTCGGTACCGGGGGGGCCTTGTGGTCCCATTGGACCTGTATCCCCCTGTATTCCTTGCGGGCCTTGTGGTCCCATTGGACCTGTATCTCCCTGAATTCCCTGCGGGCCTTGTGGTCCCATTGGACCTGTGTCCCCCTGTATTCCCTGCGGGCCTTGTGGTCCCATTGGACCTGTATCCCCCTGTATTCCCTGCGGGCCTTGTGGCCCCTCCGGTCCGGCTGGGCCTTCGGGGCCGGGGTTGCCGTCGAGGGCGTAGAGCGCGACGGGGGCTGCGGTCACCGGCTGCCGGGTCGCGAGCGTCGTGAACGAGCCTGCGCCTGCGGGGGAACGGATGTCGATCTCGATGAAGCGGGCATCGGCGTTGAAGGCACCGGGGCCGAAGTTCAACTGGGCGGTGAAGCGGCCATCGAGAACCGGGAGGTTGCTGATGGAGACGGGCGCACCGATCAGGACGCCACCGGTCGGCGCGTCATAAAGCCTGAAGACCAGGTCGGCGGTATCGTTGAGGGGCAAGCCGTCTTGGAGCACTTCACCCTGGTAGGTGATTTCGTCGGTCAGTTGTGCTGTCACGGTCTGACTGAACAAAGACATACATACCGTGGCCATGAGCGTCGCAACAAATCTCATATCTCTATCCTTTGACAACTGTCACAGCAGGAACACTCAACCCCCAAAGATGTCCTGATCTGTGCTTTCTCTCGTGAGCAAAGTTATGGGTTGGCAATCTCTCGATCGGGCTCCCTCAACACAAGCTTTCTCCATTGTTCAACTTGCCATGGACACTGTTTGTCATTCGTCGGGTGGTGGTCCGATAGGAACTGCTTTCCATACCGATACCCTGCACTCTCAAGAGCGCAGCAGCGGGATAGCTGTGACAGGATTAAGAAGTTATTTTCATGCCGCAGGGGCTCTCTGCCCGTGGAGAGGACTTGTTCACACACCGTGTTCTGTGAGAATCATGGCGGGGTTGATGCTTCCCGCTGGCATGGAGATGCGCGGGTGGGATGGATGGCGGCGAGGGAGACTGGGCCGGGATGGGTTATTACCTATTGAGCATCTGGCACGACCTGCCTGAGCAGGTAGTCAAACATCAAGCCGCGGCGGTCCTCGTCGAGGAGGTCGTACATGGCGCGGTTGGCGGCCCTGCGCTGGGTGGGGGTTGCGCTGAGCTTGGTGGTGCGGATGTGGGTGATGAGGATTTCGCGCATCTGCGCGCGTTGGTCGTCGGTGGGCTCGACGGCTTCATAGATCGCGTCCATCGAGTCTTGGTATCGGCGGAGGGTTGCTTCGTAGCCGGTGCGGATTTCTCGTTGGAAGAGCTGGAAGGCGAGCTGTCTTTCGACGCGGTTGCGAATTTCTTTGGTGCGTTCTGGGGTTGTTTTTTTGCGGTTTCGGGTCTGCCAGTCGACCAGGGCTTCCCAGTATTCATCGCAGAGCCTTTGGACTTCGGCGAGTTGCTCGGCGGTGAGTACCTCTGCGAGTGGTTTGAGCAGGGGGCTGCGGGGGGCATCGGGCTCAAAGCCCGCCCAGAGTTCGAGTTGCAGCTCGCGGGCGCGGTCTTTCTCTTGGGTGATGATCGCGTCGGAGATTTCTTTGACCGCATCGATCTTGTCAATCAACAACATGGCGATCGCCATATCACGGGTATCGATGACCTTGGTGATTTGTTGTGTGGTTGCCTCATCGAGGTCGAGCAGCTGCACGGCGGCGGCTTCGGGGCGGCCTTCGAGGCGCTGAAAGTCGCCGACCATCGAGGAATGGACGAGGGTTTTTTTGGTGCTCTCAGGGACTGCCGGGCCTCGGAGTGCGTCTTTGGTGGGTTGGGCAGAGTCTGAGTCTTGGGCAAACGCAGGGGAAAGAAGCACGAAACACGCAGCGATCGGGATGAGTGATTTGGTGTTCATGGGTGGAGTGTATCATTGGAGGGGAGGAATCGGGGAGTATTTTTTGGGGTGTGGCGGTGGTCTTGAATGGTGCGGCACGGCTCACAGAGCCGTGGCACTCGGAGCCGTGGTTGAGAGATTGGGAGTACGGCTTGCGCTGATAGTTGACACGCAATCAGACCTCGCAAACCTCTCGTACTCCATCGACTCAGCAGAGCTTGAGCCCATGAGACGGAGGAGAGGAAAAGCCCTCCCCCCAACCCCCTCCCGCGGGGCGCGGGAGGGGGAGCAGGAGAAGCCAAGTTACAAGCCAGACACGAGTTCCGAGTCAGTTGTCGTTGTCGCCTTGCTTTGAGTTGGTGTCGGCATCATGCTCGGGGGTATCTTCGGATTGATCCGCATCGGGTTGGGCTTCCTCTGGAGCAATCTCGGGTTTGGGCGTGGCCTGGCCGGTGCCGAGGTAGCGGAGGAGGAAGTCTTCGTACTTTCGGTATCTGCCGATGGTTTTGATATCGCCGCCGAGGCCGTGGTTGCCGGTGGGGTCGAGGAAGAGTTCGACATTGACCTCTTTGTCAGCCTTGAGCAGCTCTCGGTAGACGCGGACGGTGTCTTGATAGAGAACATTAGAATCCTCCATGCCGTGGACGAGGAGGAGGTGCCCTGTGAGGTTTTTGGCGAGGGGGAGGAGTGACTGGTCCTTGAGGTTTGTTTGGCCGGGCTTGTGGGGACCGATGGTGCCGGTGGTGTACCAACTGTTGTAGTTGTACCACTCGGTCGGGCCTGCGCCAGCGATGCCGACAGCGAAGACATCGGGCTCTGTGTACATGACCATCTGGGTCTGGAAGCCGCCGAAGGACCAGCCGTGGAGGGCCATTCTTTCTTTGTCTACGCCTGCGTTTTCAACGAGCCAGTGTGCGCCATCGACGAGGTCCTCGGTTTGCGGCTTGCCGACCTGCTCGAAGTTTGCTTTCTCGAAAACCGCGCCGTAGCCCGATGCGCCGCGGGGGTCGATGGTGGCGGTGACATAGCCGTGGACCTCGGCCATGTAGCGGGCAAAGAAGTAGCTCGGGGCACTGAATGCGCCACGGGTTGCCATCTTGCGTTCGCCGAGCGGGCCGCCGTAGACATAGATGAGGAGCGGGCGTGTGTCTTCGGGGGTCCAGTCCTTTGGCTTGAACATGTGGCCATAGATTGTCTGGCCGTGGCGGTTTTCGTAGGTGAAGTATTCGGGAGCGGCTGTTGAGAGCTTGTGGGCCTCTTGGGGATGGGAGTCGGTGAGGACGGTTGTGACTGGATCGTCGCCGGCGGTGATGGCGACGAGTTCGCGGGGAGAGCCGAAGTCGATATAACTTGCGAGAAGATAAGATGCGTCATCTGTTACAGCGAGGCTTCTGTAGACACCTGTATTGTGCGTGAGCCGGGTCATGTCACCGGTTTCGAGGCTGATGGCGTAGGCGTGTTCTTCGCTTGGGTCTTCTTTGGTTGCGGTGGCAAAGAGGGTGGAGTGATCGTTAGAGATGCCGAAGGGGTAGACCTCGAAGAGGCCCTCGGTGAGTTGGGTGAGCTGCTGGTATCGCGGGTCGAGGAGGTGGAGTTGGCGGAAGCCGGAGAGCTCGGTGATGAAGACCATGCGTCGGCTGTCTGCGAGGTATTGGGGGTGGATCATGCGGGGGGTATTTGGGCCGCCGAAGTGGAAGAACTCGTAGACGATCTCGGCGTTTTCGATCTTGAAATCAGGCTTTTCTTCATCCTGATCGTCTGCTGATGCTTTGGTATTGTCTGCGTCAGTTTCGGAATCTGTGCTGTCGTCGATCTCAGTATCGTTGTCGGTTTGTGTCTCGGCAGTGTCTGCATCCTCATTGCTCGATGTGTCGTCGCCAGCCTTGTCTGCATCGTCTATTTCTTCGTTTACAAAGCCTGCTTCGAGTATTTTGACGAGTCCGGTTGTCTGCTCATAGGCTGCGAAGGCAATGCGGCTGGAATCGGGCGACCATTCGGGGACGCGGATGATGTCGCGGGGGCCGGTGACGCGCTTGGTGAAGACCCGTTCGAGTGTCCCCTCTTCGGTGTCGTGCCCCTTGAGGTCATAGAGGTAGACGCTGGAATAGGCCTCGGGCCAGGGGTCGTCTGGCATGTGGCGTGTGACCTGCGTTGCGCGGGCAAACCGGTCGCGGTAGTTGACGATGGTGACCTGCGTGCCCTTGCCCCAGAAGCTGTCGCCACGGTTGGCGAGAAAGACCAGGCGGCTCTGGTCCGGACTTATCGAATAACCGACCATTCTTTCACCGTCTTCAAGCTCGGGATCGAGCTGGATGATGCTGTGGTCGCCGAACGAGACACGGAGGAGCGCGCCGCTGCGGAGGTAGGTGTAACCCGAGCCGTCGGGGAGGTACTGGACATCGAACTCGCGCTCGCGTGTGCGGGTGAGGCGTTCGAGGTCGCCTCGGTAGGGGAGGACGGGCTCTGGGCTTACGGCATTGTTGTTCTTACTCTTGTCGTTTTCGATTGTTGTTTCGGTGTTGTTGTCGCTCTCTTCAGTGTCGGTGGCTGCTTCCTCTTTGTGGTCGGCATCCTGAGCATCGTCTGCGTCGGTGTCGTCTGCGTCGTTGTTATCTTCATCGTTGTCGTCCGCATCCGCGTCTTCGGCGGGTTCGGGTGCGGGGCGCTCGATGGGGGCATCCCAGTCTTCGAGGTTGATCGTGAGGCGGTAGATATCGCCGCCGGTGATGATGAGCATTTCATTAGCGACTTCGGACCATTCGTACCCTTGCACGCCGGAGTAGCGGGGCATGAGTGTGTCCGGTTTTTTGCCATCAACCTCGTCGTTGGCCTCGGCATCTGCATCAAGAACAACATCGCCGAGTGTGAGGCGCTCGCCGAGTGCGCCGAGCACGCCTTTGGGCTTTGCATCTTCGTCATTGTCGGCTTCATCTTCGCCCGGCAGGAGCGTGAATGCGAGCGTTTGTTTGGGCTCATGGAGTGTTATTGTGCCGATGAGTGTGCTGAAATCTTCGGCGAGAGTTGCTTCGAGAGTGCCCTCGATCTTGAGCGATTCGTCTTCGATGTCTGCCGTGAGGGTCCGGGCTTTGGTGTCATACGCTGCGCTCTTGATGGGCAACCGGACGAGGCCGATGCGGACTCTGCCGGTGAGTGAGCCGTCGCTCGACTCTGTGAGCGAGAGGCGGGATGCGCCGGGCCTGATCGCTGGCTGATCGTCTTGAGTTGTTGCGTCACCCTCCCAGAGGCCTGCCGGTGTGACTCGTTGCCAGCCGAGGCGTTCGGCCTGTTCTTGGGCGAGGGTGGAGAGCGTGATGCCCGCCTTCTTTGCCTTTTTCTCGCGGTCGTCGCGGACTTTTCGGGTGTCAGCCTGGTACTCGACCATGCGGCCGACACTGGTGATGCGACGGGTCTTGCCGGTGGTGGTGTCGAGGATGTAGAGGTCGCTGCCGTGGCGGCGTTCGGCGTAGGGGCGGTAGAGGAACGCGGCGAATCGGCCGTCGTGGCTGAATGCTGTGCTGCGTGCCGATGGGCCCCAGAAGGATTTTTTCGGGAAGATTCTGTCGAGGGTGAGAACCTCCACGGTCTCGGCGTTCTCGTCTTCCTCGGCTTGGTCCTTTTCCTCTGCCACTTGCGGCTGGAGTACGGGTGGGGCGAAGGCAGAAAGAGCGGGGCTCACTGGCCAAGCCTTGCTGGACCCTGCGGGCGCGGCTGCGAAGACGGCTGCGAGAAAGGCAGAGAGAGGCATCAGACGGAGAAACGAAGGCATTGGCATGGCGGGCTCCCAGAGGGTGTTGATGCCTCCAGCATAGAGGAAAGATGCAGAGGATGGCAACATCCCCTGAAAGGGATCAGGAAATATGTGAATGGAATTTCTGAACAATCTGAACGAAATGATCTGCAATGGCGTTTCTGCTTCAGACGCAGCGGGCGAGACACCCGCCCCCCTGAGTGTTCAGGGCTCCATATGCACAGGGCGCGAGGATCAGTCTCTGGTGATCGAGGAGGCGGCACTCTGGTAGCAGGGCCGTCCTGACTGGCATTCGCTCGGACATGTTGCCTGGGCATCTGGCCCGAGGGCATCGCCTGTTTTGATGCAGAAGAAGACACGGGTGTCGGAGGAATCGTCGACTTTACCTCGGGGTGCATGGCGGGCATCGCAGTACATCATCTTGTGGCGCAGATGCTTGCAGCAGGTCTCGAGCTTGAGTGTTGTGCTTTCCATTGTGTCTCTCACAGGGCAGGGCGGCCCGCGGCGATTCGCACAGCTCTGCGAACCGCGATGGGGAGCAATCTGACCTTGTATTCGTTTTGGGCGAGCGGTATAGCACCATCGGCGGCTGATGCGCACGCGTTGTGGAGGTCGTCGTCGTCATCAATATGCACGCCGATCAGGCTCTGCTCGACATTGGGCAGCGGCCAGGGCACCGGGGCCACCGCACCGGCGCACACGCGGGCCGAGTCGATCCGCCCCTGCGAGAGGCGCAGGGCCACGCACGCAAAGACGAGCGGCCAATCGAACGATTGTTTTTCTTTGATCGCATAGAAGCCGCTGGTTTGCTCTGGGCGCAAGGAGATATGCGTGACCACTTCACCCTGCTTGAGCGTGTGCTCGTCGCGGACACCCTCGCCCGGGCTGTGGAAGAGGTCGGTGATCTTGAGGGTGTCGCGGTCGCTGCCGATGACATGCACACGGGCATCAAGCAGGGAGAGCGGGGGTGCGATGTTGGAGGGGTGGACGATGTAGCAGGGGCCTCGGCCAAAGATCGCGTGGTGCTTGTTCTCGCCCTCGACGGCATAGCACCGGTCGCCGCCCTTTTTGAGACAGTCGAACTGCTCCTTGCGGTAGTACCAGCACCTCGGGCGTTGCAGCAGGTTGCCGGCGAGTGTTGCGACATTGCGAACCTGAGGGGTCGCGGCTGACGCTGCCGCTGCTGCGAGCATCGGGGCTTCACGCTTGATGAGGTCATTGGAGGCGAGCTCGGCGAGCGTGACCATGGCATCGACCTCGATGCGACCTTCCCCATCACTGACCATTCGCCTGATGCCGGGGGCATCGGAGTTGTGCGTGAGTCTGCGAACATCCACGAGGGCATCCGGCGCAAGCAAGCCCTCTTTCATGTGGTCGAGGAGGTCCATGCCGCCGGCTTTGAGCATCGGCAATGCGTAGGTGCGGTCGGTGAGTGCTTGCGAGGCCTGCTCGAAGGTCTTTGGACGGATGAGTGTGAAGGGGTTCATGACTTGCCTCCGTTCAGTGTTTCGAGCACTCGATCGGGGGTGATGGGCAGGCTGCGTACGGGTCGTCCGATCGCGTTGAATACCGCGCACGCTATCGCCCCGGCGGTGGGGATTGTCACCGGTTCGCCGAGCGACCTGACACCGGTCTGGCCTTTGGGCCAGAGCACGGGAACGATGTCTGGAATATCGCGAGCACCCGCGATCTTGTACTCTTCGAGGTTGGCGTTGACCATCGCACCTGTCGCTTTGTCATGGATTTTCTGCTCAAAGAGTGCGTAGCTGAGCCCCTGGATCACCCCGCCGATGACCTGGCTCTCGGCGGTCTTTCGGCAGACGACGCGGCCACAAGACTGGACCGCGACGATGCGGTTAAGCCTGACGACACCTGTTTCGCTATCCACGGTCAGGTCGACGAACTGCACGCCGTTGCTGCTCCCCTCGCCCAGTTGCGGCTGCTGGGCACCGCGCCGGCTGGTTTCGCCTCGGCCTGTGATCGAGTCTTCTGTCATCAGGCTGCAAGCTTCGGCAAATGTCATAACGGGTTTGTCCCCCTGCCACACCTGACCCTCGCGCATGTCGAGAGCTTCGGCATCGGCATCGAGGTGTTCGGCAGCGAGACTGAGCAACGCGAGCCGGGCATCCTGGGCTGCCAGCGTCATGGCGGGCGACAGGTTGTGTGCTGTCATCGAGCCACCCGAGCCTGGGCCGGGGGGCAATGAAGATCGCCCGATCGCGACGCGCACTTGGTCGAGCGGTGCGCCGAGGGAGTTGCTTGCGATGATGGCTGCGACGGTGTGGGTGCCGGTGCCTATGTCCTGGGTGCCGGTGCGGGCCTCGACCGAGCCATCGCGGTAGAGAACGACTTCGGCAGCGGTCTGGGCGGGGAATCTTCCCCATGAGCTTGCACCGAGGCCAAACCCTCGGCGGAGTGGGCAGGACTGCTCGCCGGTGGGCTTGCGGTCGTCCCACCCGATCAACGCGGCACCTTGCTCAAACATCTCGCGCCTGTCGTTGGCGTTTTCAATCTTGAGACGGAGGGCGAGTGGGTCGAGGTCGAGACTCGCTGCGATTTCATCGAGCATCAACTCTTCAGTAAACACCGCTTGCGGGCGGCCCGGCGCACGGAATGGCCTGGGGGCACCCGCGTCGAGTTGGACATCTTCGTGCCCCTCCCGACCCTTCTGGACATTGCCCAGCGTGTAGTGCCCGGTGGGGATACTCACCCCGCCGCCGCGCCGTGCGACGCCCACGCCTCCCCATGTGTGGACCTGCCCGCCGAGAATCGTGCCGTCGTTGTTGTAGCCGATGCGCACGAGTGTTCGGCTCGATGGCCTGTTCCCGGTGTCCAGATGATCCTCATCGCGAGCGGTAAAGACGCTGGCGGGGCGACCAAACTTGCGGCTGATGCGGGCGGCGAGGATGCCCTCCTTGCCCGCCCCGTTGAGCTTGGAGCCGAATCCGCCGCCGATGTATTCGCAGATGACTTCGTAGCTTGCGCGTGGCAGCCCGAGCGGGTCTTCGAGCCCGTCGGCTGCGGCTCCTGTGCCTTGCGTCGAGGCGTAGACCGTCGCCTGATCGCCACGGTGATCGACGACGGCTCCGTGTGTTTCGAGTGAGCTGTGCGTCTGGACCTCGGTGGTGTAGATCGCTTCGAGCGTGTGGTCGGCTTTGTCGAGTATTGCCTGGTGCGTGTCGTCGGTTTCGGCGGGTGGTGATGCGCGATCTGTGATTGCTGTTGCTGAGGGGTTGGCATCCCAACTGGCTGCCAGAGCCCGCAAACCCCGGTGGACAGCCAGTTTCGATTCACCCACGATGTGGCCGACATTGTGCCCGTGATAGAGCCCGTCTTTGCTGTCGAGCTTGACCTCGAGCACTCCTGGTATTGCGAGTGCGGCTTCTTTGTCTGATGAGACCAGGAGGCCCTTGCCGAAGGGGCAGCGCACAAACGAGGCGTAGACCATGCGGTCGAGCACCCGGTCGCGGCTGAAGATCGCGCTGCCCGTGACCTTGGCAACCGCATCGAGCCTCGAGGTATGGTCTGCCATCGACGAGCCGAGATTCATGGGGCGGTTGCTGGTGGGCATGTCGGTGGGGATCGAGGACCCGGCGTTGAGAGTCACCGCCTGCCCCGGGTCCTGGATCGGCTCCTGCCCGGATGCGTCGAGCACCGCGTTAAAGATATTGGTGTATGTCCCGCATCGGCACAGATTACCACTCAAGCCTGCCTTGATCTGTTCGAGGGTTGGCTTTGGGTTTTCAGCGAGCAAACTCCTGACCGCCATAATCAGGCCCGGCGTGCAGTACCCGCACTGGAGCGCATCGTGGCGGAGAAACGAGGCTTGAATCGGGTCGAGCGTGCTGCCTTCGGCGAGGTCTTCGATGGTTGTGACCTCGCTCTCCTCTGCGTCGAGCGCCAGCATCATGCACGAGGCAACAAGCTTGCCATCGACCTCGACCGAACACCCGCCGCACGAGCCGCGGTCGCATACCTCTTTGGCGCCTGGGTGGCCGCTGTGGACGCGGAGAAACTCAAGGAGTGTTGTTGCCGGATCGATGGTGCGCTCGAAGGCTCGGCCATTGATTCGGAGGCTGGCCCCGATGGGTTCGGGGCCGAGCACGACTGGCGTGGTCTCTGCCAAGCTGGGGAGGGCGGCGGCGTGCGCTTCTGCCTGAGCGCTGAGCGCGCCGGCTGCGCTGGAGAGGCCGACAGTCTGGATAAAAGATCGGCGAGAAACACCGGCGCGTGGTTTATCAGCGGCCATTCCTTGTTGCTCCTTGCGGGTTCATCATCTGAGGCTCTCGGATTCTGTGCCGCCCGGCGAAAGTGCTGGCATGAGGCACGCCCCGAGCGTGCCACTGGTGAAGAGCATACCAGATTCACAGAGAGTGAATCTGGCTCCTCAGCTCGACCTGAGGGCACAGAATAGCGGGATTTCAGGAGAGGAGCCTCTTTCTATACCAAAGCCTGGTGAAATGGCCGCTACACTGGGAGGTCATGACCTGTATAGCGCATCATTGTCCCTAGTCGAGAGATGATGTCGGCTATTCTGCACCATTTTTTGGTTCCTGACACCTTTTGACACCCTTTTGACACCCACCTTTTGACACCCAAGCTGGAGACCCGGTGGCATGGGTCGGTGCCACCGGCCTGGTCCTAGGCTTCTGCTTCTACAACCCAGGAGACCAGCCATGCCCGCCCCACTGTTTGATGCCGCCTCGCCGCAGTTTGCGTCGTTGCTCGAGGCCTGCCCGATCGTCGCCGGGGCGATTGTGAGCAAGCCGGTGGTGAACCTGCCCGAGGGGAAGATGATCCTGTTTGCGATGGATGCCGGGCAGGAGATAAGCAAGCACCAGGCGCCCTTTGTCGCGACGGTGCAGGTGCTGGACGGGCGGCTGCGGTTTGGCGTGGG
>JAJRZG010000138.1 GCA_024275365.1 Planctomycetota bacterium
GATTCGCTCGGCGGTTTCGTTGTCGAGGTCGAGCAGGTCGAGGGCAGCCTCGGCGGGGGGGAGGCCGAGTTGCTGGAGTTTGCCGCCGTATTCGTAGACGACGAGCGTGTGGGGGTCGGTCGTGGGGATGCCCGGCCCGGCAAGGGTGTGGGCTTTCTCTGGCTGGGGGGTCTGGGTGGTTTGGGCATGGGCGGTCTGCCCGGCTGCACACATCGCCGCCTGGAGCAGCACGAGCCCGATGGCGAGTGGGAGTCTGGTCATGAGGAAACCTCCTTGGCTGAAGGAATGATTGGTCGAAAGGGGGGCGGGGTTTCAGGTGGGCGGTGAAGTAGCTCGCCGGTGGCACGGTTCTCCGAACCGTGTAGCTTCCGGGCGGGCGAGATGCCCGCCCCACTGTGCGTTGCTCTACAATTGGGCATGACGACCACCATCGACCGTGCCGGGCTTGCTCGAAAGATTGCGGAGGCTTCGCTCTTGCGAGGAAAGTTCACCCTGCGTTCGGGTCGGACGAGTTCGTATTATCTTGATAAGTATTTGTTTAGCACCCGCCCCGAGGTGCTGCGCGAGTTGGGCGTGCTCTTTGCTGAGCGGATCGCCGCGATTGCGCGGGACGAGGGCGCACCGATCGCTCGGCTGGCGGGGGCAGAGCTTGGAGGCATCCCGCTGGTGACGGTCGCGGGGCTCGAGACGGGGCTGCCGACGATCTTTGTGCGGAACGCCAAAAAGGACTATGGCACCGCCAAGCAGCTCGAAGGTGCCATCGAGCCGGGGGATCGGGTGGTCTTTGTCGAAGATGTCACGACGACCGGCGGGCAATCGCTCGAAGCCGTCGGCGTGCTCCGCGAGGCGGGGGCGGATGTCCGGGCGATCATCTGCACGATCGATCGGCAGGAGGGTGCGCGCGAGAATATTGAATCGGCGGGTGTGCGGTTTGAGGCGCTCTTTACGAAAGCGGACTTGGGGATTGATGAGTAATACGAATTCCGCTTGAAACTCGTGCTGGGTTCGTATTATTCACGGTCCTGTGACCAGAAGTTCAGGAAGGCGACGAAGTCGGAGGTGTTGATATCGCCATTGAGGTCGAGGTCTGCCGTGGGGTCGAGGGCAGCCCAGGCGCTGAGGAAGGCAACAAAGTCTTGCGTATCAACTATGCCGTCATCGTTGAAGTCGGCGGGGCTTGTGTAGCCGACAGCCGCGACGAATGCGCCGAACGAGCTATCGGTAAATGAGAGGGCAAAGCCAGCCCGCCCCGCATCATCGAGCGGGTTTCGCCCGCGATCAGCAGCCGAGGTGTCGAGGACGATGCTCCTGATGGTGCGCAGCCCCGAGCCATCGGGGTCAAGCAGTTCACCCTCGCGTACCACGGTGTAGACGGTGCCGTCCGCATCGCGTGCGAGCAGGGCATCGTTCGTTGTCGGCAGGACCGAAGCTCCCGCGAGGTGCGCCCGAAAGAGCAGTTGGCCCTGGGTGTTGAGGATCGGATCACCGAGGGAGGCAATGGCAAGGCTGTTGACTTCATCGGCGATGGTGTCGCCCTCTTGTGCGATCAACTCGAACGAGCCATCGGCACGGGCGAGGTAGATTGCACCGTTTGCTTCGGTTCCTGTGCCGAGGAGTGTGCATCTGAAGGCCACATCGCCCGCATCATTCATGCTCATGTGCGGCGAGATGGTGCCGATGGTCGCTCCCGGGATGCCGGGTGCTGCATCACCTTCGCGCACGAGCAGCCCCAACGAACCAGCCCGGTCGCTCCAGAGCCCTTCGTCAGCATCCGTGTTACCGGTATCGAGCGTGGCACGGAAGGCGGTTGCCGATGTACCATTGAGTGTCGGCTTAGCAGCAAAGGAGTCGAACACGCTGGTCGTTCCCGGGGCAGGCTCGCCTGCAAGGGCAAGGGCATCGAGCGTGCCCTGGACCTCTCGCCACAATCCCTGTGTTGCGGGATCGGTCGATCCTTCGGGCCGGAACGAACCGCGGAAGGCGAACCCGCCGCTGGGGCCGGGGGTCGGCGTTTCGACATTGGCAAAGAGACCGCCCTGCGTGCCCGGGGCGATATCGCCCGGCATGACCAGTAACGAGGTGTCGCCGGTGCGGTCGGTCCAGAGGCCCTTGGCGTAGCTGTCGAACCCGTCGTCGGGGCGGCCGCCGGTAAAGAAGGATTGGCCGCTCGGGGCGACCGCGGGGGAGTTGAGTGTTTCGTAGAGGTCGCCATCGGGCAGCCCGGCAGCCTGGTCGTCGATGCGGGCCAGCGCAGCAAAGGTGCCCGGCCCGACCTGCGTGAAGATGCCGAGGGCGCGGGCCTTGGCAGCGTTGTCCACTACAGCCGGGTCATCGACCGAGGCGGCGAGCACGACCGAGCCGGCAGTGTCGATGGCAAAGTCTGAGAGGCCGACGAAGCGGGTGTCGGGGGCGTGCCACGGGGCGGGGTCGGACTCTCGAATGATGAGCGTCCCCCCCCCCATTCAGGTGGAAAAACAGGGCTTCGTCGAGGTCTTCGGAGAGGCCGTCACCAGCGAGCGTGGCAAAGAAGACGACACTCCCATCAGCCCCAAGGGCAGGAGGCGAGAGCCTGGCATAAGACACGCCCGCCTCGACATCGGGGGCTTGTTGGCCGGTGAGGGCGATGGTGGTGAGGGTCTGGGCGCCGGCAGCCGCAGCACAACCGACGAACGCGAGAAGATGAGCAATATTCATGGGACTCCCCTTTCTGGTGGTGATTTCGATGATTATCAAGTTTTTCAGATGAGATGCCGCAAAGTTGCAACTTTGTCCCGTCGAGATTGAAAAAAGTGATAACCAGGAGGTTCATCATGAAACAGGAAAAACAAGTTCGGAAAGCGTTCGCATTAATCGAGGTCGTGGCAGTGCTCGTGCTGCTGGGGTTGGTGTGCAGCGTTGGGGTTGTGGCCGGGGCACAGTCTCGCACGAGTGCGGGGCTTGCGGGGTCTTTGGCGAATCTGAAGAAGATCGGTGAGGTGACCGGGAACTACGCGGCTGACTATGAGGACCAGTTGTGGTCCTTCACCTGGCACCCGGGCTATGCGCCGAGCGAGTATGACGATCTGCAGAATCCGGCTGATAGTGTCACAGCGGTGGCGTATCAGGCTGTGGATATCGTGCGGCGGCTGTACCGGGAGGACTTTCCTCGGTTCAATGACCGCTTCGGATCCTACTGGATATCGACACTCGTGCTCGCTGATTATCTTGATGAATCGCTGCCTTTGGAGTGGGTCGTCTCACCGGGCGACAAGGTTCGGCTCGAATGGCAGGCCGATCCTGACAATCCGCCGGACCTGGGCGAGCAGGGCTCAGAAGCATGGGCAGCGATGTTTGCCGGGTTTGGAAGCTCATATGAGTTGATGCCGGCGTTCTTTGCCCCAGATGAGAGAGTGGACAGCCAACGGACTATCTATCAGTACAAGCCGAGTCACAACCTGACATGGATTCCTGGCGGGCTGGAGTTTGGCGGGCGACGGGTGACTGAGGTGCTCTTTCCTTCTCGGAAGGTCCACATGGCTGAGCGGGCATCGTTCTTTTTCGGGCCAACCCCCACACACTATCTGCACGCCGAGGCACGGGTACCAGTGCTGATGGCGGATGGGTCTGCATCACCTCGGACGAGTGCGGATGCCAACGACAGCTTTCAGCCGAATCAGCCACAAGATGTGAGTCGCACCAGTGTGACAAACTACATGCCGAATCTGATTTATGAGCCACCGACCTTCAGTGGCGATGAGACGGATTTGGATGTCGAAACCCACTACAAGTGGACCCGTCGTGGTCTGCGGGGTATCGACTTCAACGGCGAGCGGGCGGAGTAGGACTCGGGCGGGCGTGCAACCCGCCCCACTGGTGGAGAGAGACACCAAACAGAGCCGCGAGCGCAAGCGACCGGTTTTGGGCGGAGGTGGTTCATGAAAGGCACACCCGTCGCTTGCGCTCAGGGCTCTGTTTATGTCATCCCGTCGCTGACGCTCAAGGCTCTTTTGGTTCACTCTCGGCGTGCTGATCAAACAGGTTCAGGAGTGTCTTGCCGATCTCTTGCTGATGAAAGTAAGGCAGCCGCTCGAAGACCGTGCCGTCGGGGGCGGTGTGGGTGTCGGGCGTGGTCGGTATGTCGGCAAACACGCTGCTGCTGTTGCCCCGCACGAACATCGGCACGGGTTGGTTTGAGTGGGTGTTAGCGTGCCACCGATATCCCGGCAACACACCCGGGCCGTTGTCGGTCAGCGGCTGAAACGGCATCGTGTCGCTCTCCGGCCCCAAGAGCAGGTGGTCGTGATCGGCAGCCACAACGACCAGCGTGTTCGACCAATCAAATCCGCGGTCACCTGCATCGAGGATCTCGCAGATTGCCTCGATCGTGCGCACAAAGTCGGCCATCTCCTCGATCATGCGGCCGATCTGGTTATCGTGCATCGCCCAGTCGATCGCCCCCCCTTCGACCACGAGAAAGAACCCGTCGGGGTCATCATCGAGTCCATTGAGGGCAGCCAGCGTCATGTCACGCAGCGTCGGCATGTTCTCGATGAAGGGGTGCCCACCCGGTGGCGTGGCATCACGAAGAGCCCAGGGGGTGCGGGTTTGCTGAAGCGTCTGCGCGACTGGCGCGAGCAGAAAGAGCGGCAGTTGCACTTCACCAGTTGCCAACGAGCGGATTGTCTCGGTCTCAGTGGCGAGCGTCCACCGTGAGCCATCGGCATCGGTCAGCGTGCCGGTGCGCAGGGCCGACCAATCTTCTTCGCTGATATATGTGTATTTCGGTTCTTCTCGCGGGAAGCCGTTGCGGTCGAACTTCGGATGACCAGCACCAGCAATGACATCACAGACACCCGAAGTGAACATCTGTCGTGCGATCTGGTGGTACAGTTCGCGCTTGGGCACATGCGCCCCGGCTGCGCAGGCGGGCGTCGCATGGTTGAAGGGCACGCTGGTCACCACGCCAACGGCGAGCCCCCGGTCGCTGGCAGCTTCGGCGAGCGAGCGCACAGGATTGCCCGCCCCATCGAGATTGATCGCCCCTCGGTAGGTGGGCACGCCGGTGAAGATGGCGCTGGCGGTGTTGGCAGAGTCCGACGCGGTGGCGCGGAGCCAGTTGTAGCCCTGAAAATAGAAGGGATACTCGCCATGGGCACGATCGGTGGGTGTGGTGTCCCACGCCTTGGCGGGGTCGTAGACGAGCCGGGGGTCTTGTTCGAGCGGATCGAGGTTTCGGGAGGGGCGGATGCTTGTGCGCAGGGCAAAGGTTGTGGTGTTGTATCGGCTCCACTCGGGGCCTTGGTAGATCGGGGGGGAGCCTTGCCAGAGTTCGAGGGCCCGGTGGGTGCTTTCGCCGCAGCCATCAGCAACGAAAAGGATGATGTTGCGGGGCGAGGCGAAAGCGGGGTCCTCGATCGGTCTTTCCTGCGCAAAGGCCGAGCAGAGACTGTGCACGCAGAGTGCAAGAACGAAGAGGGGCACATGAGCAGACATACGACGACTCCAAGCGGGTGCTTTTGAGGGTATGCGCCCGACAGGGCGGCTCGGAGTGCATCGCTGCGGAATGCGTCAGCGGGGATCAGGCTGTTTTGTCGTCGTCAGGTCCTTGCGATGTTTTGCAACTCATGAGTATCGCAAGCCCGGCGATTGCCGAGACGAGCGAGGCGAAGAGGATGCCGATCTTGGCGTGGTTGAGTTCGCC
>JAJRZG010000139.1 GCA_024275365.1 Planctomycetota bacterium
CGGCAAACGCGGCCAGCTCTTCGCGGAAGGTGCGTACCTCGGTCCGTACATACTCGATCTGCTCAGCCGAGAGCGCGAGCCCCTCACCTGCCTCCGCGCTCTCAAGACTCCCGATCGCCTCAAAGAACACCGGCAACGGCAACGACCGCTCCCTCGCGCCAAACCGACCGGTATCACCCGTCCCAAAGCTCCCCGAGACCCCCGGCACCTCACGCACCTCGATCCCCGGCCCCGCCAGAGGCCCCGCCTCCTCCTGGGCACTCGCCACCCCCACGCCCACCCCCACGCACCACCCCACAACCAGACTGCCCGTGACCACTGCCATCCGACCGAGTTTCGCCTTCATCATCGTGTACCTCCAGAGTTCCTGGCCAGCACAACGCCCCACTCGCTCAGTGATTGCCCGGCACATACCATCTGGGGTTCCAGATCCGAACTCACCGACCCACACACAAGAGAGCCGCAGTGCCTGACACCAAAGATATTCTCCGTGAAGCCCTCGCCAACCTCCGTCCCGCCGGGCTCGATGCCCCGCTTGCCGACTGCCTTGTCTGGGCTGCTGAGTCCGATGGATTTGTGAGCCTCAAACTCTGCACACCCACCCTCGATACCCCCGAGCCCCGCACCGAAGCTGCCCACGCTGCCCGGGAGGCGGTCGCCCTCACCCTCGCCGAGGTCGGCTCTGTGCCCCTCCGCTCGCTCATCGTCGAGTTTGTGGATAACGCGGGGACGGTGCTCCAGACGGAGCGACTCGGACCTGGTGCATCGGACAACCCGGATCCGACGCTTCGCATAGCCTCAGCGTCGGCGTCCACAGATCACAAGAAAACTTCACAGGACGCCGACGCTGAGCATCGCGAAGCGTCGGATCAAGCGCCCGCGTGTGCATCTTCCCCCCAACCCACGCCCTCCCAACCCACCGGCCACCAACCCATCGGCGGCCTCTCAGACCCCAACCCCCTCGACACCATCAAGCACATCATCGCCGTCGGCGCGGGCAAGGGGGGTGTGGGCAAGTCCACGATCGCGGTCAACCTTGCGGTCGGGCTTGCGAAAAAGGGCCACGCCGTCGGCCTCCTCGATGGCGACATCTATGGCCCCTCGCTCCCCACCATGCTCGGGCTCGACGCGCTCGAACAAAATGTCGTCGCCGGCAAGCTCCAACCCCACGCGGTCCATGGTATCAAAGCGATCACCATCGGCAAGCTCGTCGATCCCGACAAGCCGCTCATCTGGCGCGGACCGATGGCACATGGAGCCTTCAAGCAACTCATCGAACAATCCGACTGGGGCGAACTCGACTACCTCATCATCGACCTCCCCCCCGGCACCGGCGATGTCTGCCTCACCCTCGCCCAGACGCTCCAATGCACCGGGGCAGTCATCGTCTGCACACCACAGAAAGTGGCGCAAGACGACGCGGTGCGCGCAGCCAACATGTTCACCTCGCTCAAGATCGATGTCCTCGGCGTTATCGAAAACATGAGCTACTTCATCGGCGACGATGGCAAGGAGTACGACATCTTTGGCCGAGGCGGTGCCGAGATGATGGCCCAACGCATCGGGCTCCCCTTCCTCGGCTGCGTGCCCATCAACATGGCACTCCGCGCCAACTCCGACACGGGTGAACCGCTCAAAAACTTCACCCCCGAGACAGCCGGTGGCGAGGCGCTGCCCGCTGCGATCGACAAGCTCATCACCACCCTCGATGGACAAGTTGCCCTCGCCTCGATCAAGCAGGGGGCAAGCAAGCCAACGCTGTCGGTAAGCTAGATGTAGTTCTGATACCATGGGTGCATGACAAGAGATGAAGAAGCCATGTTGCTCTTGGATCAAACTCGGTATCTCGTTGATGATGAGCGTAGCTTTGGACAAAAGCTCACTGATGATCGCAAGATCAAGTTGTCTTTGCTCGCGTTGGTAATCGGGCTCGGCCTGATGAAACTGGATTCTGTCAATGCGATTGCATCCGTTGTCGCAAATCATCCTGTGATGCGGGTGCCTGTGGCCATCCTCATTTTTTCAACACTTGTCGGCTTTTCACTCTCAATTCTCCTCATCTCGACTGAGCGAGATCCTCTTACCCCACGACTTGCCAAGATGTTCTCGTGGCTATTAGGGTTCGTCAAAAGGCCAGTCCGGGAACCCCCGCCGCAGATACCACCGAATCCCAAAACCCTCTTCACAGCCGCCCTGAGTGTCTTATACACAGACCAAGACGAGATCGATGCACTGGATGAGGAACTGGAATCGATCAAAATCCGAATAGAACAGTACAGAACAGCCTACATCAAACTAGCGATCGCTAACCGCCGGGTACGCCGCCGTCTTGAACGAGGAACATTGTGCTTGCTTTGTGCGTTCTATTCTGTGATAATCATATTTAGTCTGATCGGCTGGGACTCGCTTACTCAAACGACCGATGAACAAGAGCTGTCTGAGGCGATGAAAGGAGGGATTCGTGACGACCAAGAAAACACAGGAAAATACCAAAAAGATCAGTCCCACAATCCAGAAACTCCGTGAGAGTCGCCAAGAGGCTCTCAAAAAGGAGGCTTTGGCCAGAACCCGTGAAACCACGAGCTTCTGGGGAAAGATGGCCAAAGCTATCGCGGTTCCTTAACATATCGGTGCCAACAACGGTCAGCCAGATTTCGCCAAAACCACCCGATCCAGCCACAGCGCCTCGGCCACGCTCCACGCCTGGAAGGGGCACCCTCTGGGCGTCCACGGCTCGTCTCCGTCGGCGATCTCGGCGATATGCCCGAGGCCGTGGGTTGCGGTGCTTGCGAGCATCGGCTCCAAAAACCGCTGCCTCGCCTCCCGTTTGGCTTTGCGCGACCCATGCCGAACGCGCACCCACGCCTCGACGAACGGCCCCATCAGCCAGGGCCACGCGGTGCCGTTGTGGTACGCCCCGTCTCGCTCGAGCACCCCCCCGACATACCGGCCGATATACCCCTCCTCCTTCGGCCCGAGCGTTCGCAGCCCCATCGGGGTCAGCAACTCGCGCTCGCAGACATCCACGATTGCGCGCGCGTGCGTGCCCGTTACGAGCTGGTGCGTCAGCCCACCGACCGCCAACACCTGATTCGGCCTCAGACCAGCATCAACCACACCGTGGACATGCCCGACATCCACAACATCGCACAAGCACCCGAGTGTTTCGTTCCAGAACCGCTGCCCGAACGCCTTGTGCGCCCTCTCGGCGAGTGGCACAAACCCCGGCTCGTCCTCGCTACAGAGTTTGAGCGCGTTGATCCACAGCGCCTGAATCTCGACCGGCTTGCCCACCCGGGGCGTCATCGCCTTGCCCTCGACCCGCGCATCCATCCAGGTCAGGCTCGAATCCCCCTCGCCACAGGCGAGCAGTCCGTCGGTGTCCATGCGGATGCCCAGCTGCGTTCCCGCTTCATAGGCCCGCAGCGCTCGCACGCAGGTGCGCCGGATGATCCGCTCGTCGCCGCTTGAGAGCGTAAAGCCCGCATCCCCCGCTGCCTGGGCGAGAAAGTCGTGTGCTGCCTGGACATACCAGAGTGCTGCATCGACCGAATGAAACTCGGGAGCCTCGCCCGCATCGGGGAAGCGGTTGGGGAGCAGCCCCTCGACCTGTGCCCGTGACCACTCGGTGAGGATCTGCCGGGCAATATCGAGCCGATCCGTGGCCAGGCAGAGCCCACGCATCGAGAGGAAGGTGTCCCGCCCCCAGTCGGTAAACCACGGATACCCCGCGATGATCGTCGAGGCCAACCCCCGCTGGACGATATAGGCATCGGCTGCGCGCATGAGCCCCGTGCCGAGGGCCGTGCGGCGTTCGATCTCGCGCTCGCGCAACTGCGCGACGACCTCAGATGCCGACCCTCCGGGCAACACTCGTTCTGGGGGCGTGTCGGCGTGCAACACCACGCACGCCTCGGCCCCGCCCCCCTTGATGGAAAATGTAAACTCACCAGGCGAGGCACAATCCTCGACCGAACCGAGCCCGCGCGCCCGCTCCTGGCTATAGAGAAACGAGCGGTACCAATCGGGCTTGGCGGCATAGCTGCCATTAAAGAGTGCCCGCACCCGGGGCGTGCCCCAGTAGGGCTGCCAGCTCACCCGCCCCTCACCAGCCTCGGCGTGAAAGCTGAACTGGGCGTTCTCGCGGTGCAGGCTGTGGTAGTCCCGCACGGTGAGCAATGGCCGCACTCGCAGCGAGACCTCACGCCCCGCGGTCAGCACCTTCCACGAGACCACGCACGCTGGCCAACCCCGAGGCACAAAGACCTCGTGCCGGATGCGGGTCCCGTCGTCGAGTTTGTAGACCCATGTCGGCCACGGGTCTGTTGTGAA
>JAJRZG010000140.1 GCA_024275365.1 Planctomycetota bacterium
CCATGAAGGGCATGTCCTCCTCGGGCACAATCCGACTGATCACACCCTTGTTGCCGTGCCGACCAGCCATTTTGTCGCCGACCGAGAGCGTCCGCTTGCTCGCCAGATAGACCTTGACCATCTCGAGCACGCCGGTGGGCAGCTCGTCGCCCCGCTTCATATGCGAGACCTTGCGGGTCTTCTCGGTCTCGATCCCCTCGATGCGGGGCCAGAACTGCTCGTAGACCGTTTTGGCTTCGGCCTTGGCTTCCTTCGAGCCCTTGACCCACTTGAACTCGAAGGTCTTGATCTGTTCGAGAATCACCTCGCGGATATCACTGGCACCGACCTTCTGGCGAGTCATGGGATCGACCATCTCGGTCCCGATGATGCTGTTGATCTTGCCCATCATCTCGCAGAAGAGCTCGATCGCCTGATCGTCCATCATCTGCTTGTAGTTCTCGGTTTCGGTCGTGAGGGCCTTCTTCTGGGCCTCGGTCATGTGCATGCGTCGGCTAAACCGGTTGGCACCGATGACCACACCCTTGACCCCAGCGGGGACCTCGAGCGAATCATTCTTCACATCCTCACCAGCTCGGCCAAAGATCGCGTGGAGGAGCTTCTCTTCAGGGGTCAACTCGGTCTTGCTCTTGGGGCTGACCTTCCCGACCAAGATGTCGTTGGGGCCGACCCTTGCCCCGATGCGGATGATCCCGGCCTCGTCAAGGTTTCGGAGCATCTTCTCGCTGACATTGGGGATATCGCGCGTGAACTCCTCACGCCAGAGCTTGGTCTCGCGGATCTCGACATCGTAACTGTCGATATGGATACTCGTGAAAGTGTCGTCCTTGACGAGCCGCTCGTTGATGACGATGGCATCCTCAAAGTTTGAGCCGTCAAAGGTGTTGAACGCGATCATCACATTATTGCCGATCGCGAGCTCGCCCTTCCTGGTGCTCGCGCCGTCAGCGATGACCTGCCCCTCTGTGACCTTCTCGCCGGGCTTGACGATCGGGCGCTGGTTCTGGCAGGTGCGTTCGTTGAGGCCGACAAACTTGCGGAGCACATACTCATCGGCGTTATCAATGATAATGCGCTCGGCATCGACATAGGTAATCGTCCCGCTCCGGCGAGCGCAGACGACCATGCCTGAGTTTGTGCCGATGATCTTCTCCATCCCCGTCGCAATGCAGGGAGGATCGACCTTGATCAGAGGCACCGCCTGTCGCTGCATGTTGGAGCCCATGAGCGCGCGGTTGGCATCGTCATGCTCGAGGAACGGGATCAGGGCTGCGGAGATTCCGACGATCTGCTTGGGAGAGATATCAAGATAATCAACCTCGCTGGCGTTGACCTCCTTGAGTTAACCATCAACTCTCGCTACCAACATGCCCTCTCGGAGCTTGCCATCGTTCCCGACGGTATCTGCTGGTGCAAGGACCGCTGCCATCTCTTCATCGGCGCGGAGGTGGACCGCCTCGCCCGTGGGCTTGCCGTTCTTGATCGGGCGATAGGGTGTCCGCAGGAAGCCGTAATCATCGACCGTGGCAAAGATACCAAGCGACGCGATCAGCCCGATGTTCGTGCCCTCGGGTGTCTCGATCGGGCAGATGCGGCCGTAGTGCGAGATATGCACATCGCGCACCTCAAAGCCGGCCCGCTTGCGATTGAGCCCGCCCGGCCCAAGCGCCGAGAGCCTTCGCTCATGCACAAGGCTCGACAGCGGATTGGTCTGGTCGACCACCTGGCTGAGCTCGCTGCGCCCAAAGAAGAAATCAATCGCACTCGAAATGCTCTTGCTGTTGACAAGGTCTGCGATCTTGGCCAGTTCGTCGGGGTCCTTGACACTCATCCGCTCCTGCACAGTTCGGCGGAGCTTGAGGAAACCCTTGCGGAGTTCCTCGACACCCAGCTCATCAAGCGTCCGCAATCGGCGGTTGCCGAGGTGGTCGATGTCGTCCACACTCGCGACCGCACGACCCGTCTTGGAGTCCTGACGATTCGAGCGCAGGTCGAGCAGGTACTGGATCACACGCAAAAAGTCATCGGCTGAGAGGAACATCTGCTCCTCTGGCACATTGAGGTCAAACTTCCGGTTGATACGGAACCGACCGACCCGACCCAAGCGGTACCGGTTGTCGTCGTAGAACTTCTCGAGGAAAAGCTGCCTCGCCTTCTCGACCTGTGGCGGGTTGCCGGGACGGAGTTTTGAGTAGACGCGGAGCAACGCCCGCTCATACTCGGTGTCCACCTCGAAGAGGTCCAGCTTCTCTTCTGCGACCGTGTTGAGGATCAGCGTGTCAGACGGATTGGCGATCACCCGAACCGTCTTGAGGCTCGAGTTCCTGATCGCTTCAGCACCCTCCTCACCGAGTACCCTCCCGACATGGATGAGCTCTTCGCCGGTCTCGGTATCGACAATCGATGCCGCCGCGAAGTGCTCGGGCTGGACATCCTCGACCTTGACTTCTGTCACCTCATAAAAGAGGGAGATCAGCGCGTCGGTTGTCGCGTACTGCGCGGCGTGAGCGACCGCCTCGCCCTTGAGGACCTTGCTGACCTCTCCATCCTCAGGTATGTGCTCGTCGAGGTAGGCCCGCTCGACAGAAAGCCCCGCCAGGCAACGCAAAAATGTCGTCGCAGCCAGCTTGGTCGACTGGTCGATCCGCATGACCAAGACATCTTTCTTGGTCACTTCGAGCTCGATCCAGGAGCCCCGCTCGGGAATCACCCGTGCCGAGTGCAGGGGGCGATCGCCCTCGCTTGAGATGATCGAGAAGTCCACACCAGGAGACCGGTGCAACTGGCTGACAATCACGCGCTCAGCCCCGTTGACGATAAACTCGCCGCCGCCCAGCATCACCGGGAACTCGCCGAGGAAAATATCCTCCTCGGGCAGGCCGGGATGGTTCTCACGGTGGAGCCGGATCGTGACCCGGAACGGCATGCCGTAGGTCAGGCGCAGCTCACGACACTCATCTGGTGTGTACCTCGGCTCGTCCAACTCATACGAGATGTACTCGAGCCGCATCGACCCGTCGTAGCTCTCGATCGGGAAAACTTCCCGGAGCAAAGACTCAAGCCCAAGGCCGCCATCGCGTGTGTCCGAAGACTGACCCCGCTGCAAGAAGCGCTCATAACCTGTGCGCTGCAACTCGGTCAGGTCGGGCACCTCAATGGCGTCCCCGCGTTTGGAATAGTTACGAACTCGCCTGTCGCGCATGGTATCTGCGGTCATCAGCTTCCTCGCGATGATGCAACATCACCCTCGTACGAGCGCGTCAAACGCCCGGACTGGTCACGCCTTGTGTGTCAGTTACGCCGCCTCGCCCATTTCCCGAAAAATGGCACCACCCAGATCGCCGGTTGGTCTTGAACCACACAGTGTAGCAACCTCATATCACTCCCGCCACCACAAATTTTCAACTTTTTCCGGGTTTACTACTAGGGTGGTGGGAAAAGTAAAGCCCGGAGTCCACGGACCCCGGGCCCAATGCATGACTGTGGAGCCCCCAGGGGCCAGCTTTACTTCAGTTCGGCATCCGCGCCAGCCTCTTTGAGTGCCTCGAGGAGCTTGTCGGCCTCCTCCTTGGGCAGGCCTTCCTTGACCGCCTTGGGGGCCTCATCCACAAGACCCTTGGCCTCCTTGAGACCCAGGCCGGTCGCCTCGCGGACGAGCTTAATGACCTTGATCTTCTCACCACCGGGGTGCTTGAGAATGACATCAAACTCGGTCTGCTCGGCCTCCTCAGCACCGCCGCCGCCGCCCGGGCCAGCCATCATGACCGCCCCGCCAGCCGCCGGCTCGATGCCGTACTCATCCTTCAGATAATCACCCAGATCGACAGCCTCCTTGAGGGTCAACCCGGCGAGCTTGTCGCCGATCTCTTTGATCTTGGCATCGAACTCTTTGGCAGTTGCTTCATCAGACATTGCAAATCCTCACATTCATGCGTCCCAAGCGGGACTCAGCTGCCATCTGAGAGGGGCCGAACCATTCGGCTCTTTAACCCCGGGAACCCGCGTTCCCATCCAAGGGCCAGTCAGATGACGATGCATTCTGTTACTCAAATCTCAAATCTCAAATCTCAAACGCCTCTGTCGCAGTCGGCTCGGTTGCCGATCCGATCCGCAGTACCTACTCACAGTGCCTACCCGACCTTGGCGATCTCCTCGCCCTTCTCCAACTTCTCTTCGATCGCCTTGACAAGGCTCGCAAGGTTTCGCCCCGGCCCCATGACCCCAGCGACCAGATTCTGTGCAGGGCTGAGGACCAGCTGCACAGTCTCAGCAAGCGCCTCTTCCAGCGTCGGGAACTTGGCAAGCCGCTCAACCTCTGCATTCCCTTCAAAGACCTCCCCGTCAAGGATCGCACCCTTGAGCTCAAGCTCAGGGAACTCCTTGACAAGCTCGACCAGCTCGCGGGCAACCTCAACGACCGATGCCCCGCCATAGGCAAGCGCCGATGGCCCTTCCAGCACCCGGGAGAGCGCCTCAAGGGCACTGCCGGTAAACTGCTGCTTTGCCAGCGCGTTGCGGATGACCGTGACCCTGATGCCCTTCTCCCTGAGGGTGCTGCGCATCTCGTTGTTCTCGTTTGCACCGATACCACGGATGCTGATCACCGCGACATCCGACTCCTCACCAAACAGGCTGGCGTAGTCGTTGACGATCATCTGTTTCACTGTCTTTGACATGGTTCGTTCTCCCGAGGCCTACGCCTCGCCCCCAGATGAATACGCGATCTGCACCCCGGGCGTCATCGTGCCGCTCACCGAGATCTTCTTGACATACACGCCCTTGACCGTCGCGGGCTTGGCCTTCTCGATCGTCCCGATAAAGTGCTCGAGGTTCTCAAGCAGGTCCTTGTCGGCAAAGCTCATCTTGCCGATCACCGCATGGATGTTCCCAGATTTATCCGCCCGGAACTCGACCTTGCCTGCCGCAAACTCCTTGACTGCTTCAGCGACCCTGGGCGTCACGGTCCCGTTCTTGGGTGAGGGCATCAGCCCCTTGGGCCCGAGCACCTTGCCAAGCTTTGACGCGACTCGCATCATGTCCGGGCTTGCAACCGCAACATCAAAGTCCATCCAACCCGCTGCGATCTCGTTGACGAGTTCCTCGCCGCCCGCCTTGATCGCACCCGCTGCCAGGGCGTCATCGACGACATCGCTCTGGCAGAACGCCACGACCTTCTTGGCCTTGCCGATACCGTTTGGCAGGCTGACCGAGCCCCGCAGGTTCTGGTCGGCCTGACGGGTATCGAGCCCGAGAAACATCACTACCTCGACGGTCTGGTCAAACTTGGGTCCCTTAAACTTCTTGAGTGCCGCGATCGCTTCTGCCGGGGGCATCGTCGATTGCGGGATGAGTGCCTCGTTGGCCTTGCCCCGTTTATTCAGTCTCTTTGCCATCGATCAGCCCTCCACCAGAACGCCCATGGAACGGGCTGTGCCTTCGATGATCCGCATCGCCGCCTCGATGCTTCCCGCGTTCAAGTCGGCCATCTTCTCCTCAGCAATCTTGCGCACCTGCTCGCTCTTGATCGTCCCCACCATGTCCTTGTTCGGCACGCCCGAGCCCTTCTCGATCCCGGCTGCATCCTTAATAAGGACCGATGCCGGCGAGGTCTTGACCTCAAACGAGAACGAACGGTCGTTGTAGACCGTGACGATCACGCCGACCAGCTTGCCGTTGAGGTGCCCCGTCGAGGCATTGAACTGCTGGATGAACTGCCCAGGGTTGACCTGATTGGCACCGAGCACCGGCCCCAGAGGCGGCGCGGGTGTCGCGGTCCCACCCGGGGCCATCAGCTTAAATGTTTTGACAACTTGTTTTTTGGCCATCGGTCTCCACCTCCCACCTTCACCCCGGGTGTGCCACAGACAGTTGGCTCCCCGATCACGACCTGCCCCGGCCAGGGGGTGCAGTCGGCTTGGTGGTGCTTACGGTTCCCGTGATGTGCCCCACGCACGCTGCGCAGGGCTGCAACACTAGGCGCTCTCCATGCCGCGAGGGGGGGAAGGGGTGAGGGTCTTGGGTAGTTCGTCCCTCCGGGATAATCTTTGGGAGCGGCGAGGGGGTCAGGAAGTGAGCCGGGTTCTGTGAACCCGGTCCGCCTCAGGAAATACCCTTCATTACACCGGGTTCACAGAACCCGGCTCACTCCTTCACCTCACTCACCCACCTACTCACCTGCTTCACCCACTCACCGCCGCCCCGGCACCCCCAGCTCTCGCCTGAGCGCATCCACAATCTCTTCAGCAAGACCCGCCTTCTCAGCCCGATCCAGCACCCTCACAGCCCCCGCCACCTTCCGATCAGCCTGCAACAGCATGACCCCCGCCAGATGCGCAGACCCCGAGTCCGTCTTCCGTGCAAACCCGAGCACCCGGGAGAGCAGGTTGTCATACCGACGACCCCCCAACCCATCGAGCCCGAGCCCTGTGATATCCAGAGCGGTCCGGGCCAGCACCGGGTCTGTCCGGTAGGCCATCGCGATCATCGCGATCCCGTCATCGAGCCGCCCAGCCTCGAGCATCGCGACGCCGAGACTGCGCATCGCTTTGACATCCTCAGCGTCCTCATCGAGGTGATCCCGGAATGCCTCGATCGCTTCGTCAAGCTCATCAGCAGCCATCAGCAGGTGGGCCTTCTCGAGTGCCGTCCACTCGCGCGCAGGCTCTGGCGTTGGCGCGGGCTGTGCGACCTGAGGCGAGCGGAGCGTGTCGTCCACGCGCTGGTTGAGCACGCCATCGACTGGCCGTGTGGTGAGATAGGTCCCCGAGCTGTAGTAATACCACGCGGGGTTGTAGTACAGCCGCCCGTCGTGCGCGTAATACCCTCGGCTGGTATACCCATAAGGGTAATAATATCGGCCATGGTCAAGCAGATTTGCCCCGCTCCCGAGGTGGAGGTTGAGACTGAACTTGTCACCCTCAAGCCGTCCATCGACCCGCAGCCCGTCATCGTGGTAATAACCCCGCTGCCCGACAACCGCCCCCACACCCCCCACACCCCCCGTCGAGCGTGGATAGGACACCTGCCCACCCAACCCCGGCAGCGTGATCTGCCGCTGGATCGGGAGTGACCTGCTCCGACCAAGCACATTGGGAAAGGCTGCACGCTGACCGATCAGCCCCCGGCTCGATACGGTGTGCTGGGTCGTGGTATGTTGCGCCAAAGCCGAGGCCTCGAACAGACCGCCCACGATCAGGCCACACAGAAGCACCCGGCTGCACACTCGATGATTCATCGTGCCACCTCCTTGTCCCGTCTCTCGTGGCGGGGTTTTCTGCCCCAATCCTGCCCCAATCCAAAAAGCACTCCGCATACCGATCGGACCGGTTCCATACTCATAGTGTACCGCCAAGTCCCCAAAAAGATTCCCAAAAACGCCAGGCCCACCCGAGCGATATCCTGCCATGATGCTCCTGAACCCACCCAACCTCCGAACCCTGGTCCTGCTGATCCCTCTCCTTGCCATATCGGCCACTCTGGGCGGCTGCGGGCGGGTCTTTACAGCCTCAGGGCTCCGTTTCGAGTCCATCGATCAGCATGTGGTGTTGACACCCGCTCTGGCCTCTGCAGGGTACCGTGCGCCAGACACCTCAACCGCCGAGATGTTCGTCTCCGATATCCCCCTCCGCGAGCTTGCCCGGGCCGAATCATTTGAGGACCTCTCCGGCACCATCGTGCGGATTCACCTTTTCATCCGCCCAAAGCCGGGCAAGACACCCATCCAATCGACCGCCTCAACTGCGACCATCCAGGCTGCCATCCTGGCTCGGGGTGAGGTCGGGCTCTATGGCGGGGGCGCGTTCATGCTGCCCTCGGGCACGCCCGGCGACGATTCCTTCGGCGGCTCAATCCGTGGCGGGTCGGTTCGGCTGCTCGCAGCAACCCCCGGGTTTGCCGACCGTCTCGGGGCAGCACGCTTTACCGCGGGCATCAGCACCCCCCACGATGAAGCCGCAGCCGCGATCATGGCCCACCTCTTCGAGCAGGCCAGCCAAATCGCCCGGGATGAGGCCCCCGCGTCGGAACACTGACCTGCGTTTGGTTTCCATGAGTCCAGCAGGGTGCCGTGGTCTGACGAGTCGAAGACTCGGAAGGCCACGACGGACACCCCGTACCCCGCCGCGTGGCCTTCGCCCTGACGGGCTCAGACCACGGCACCCCCACGGCACCCCCACTTCACACACACTTCACCCCTGCGCACACCACCGCTCCACCACCGCTATCGCCGTATTGCAATACAGGTCCGCAAGCACTGCCGCCCCGAGCCCCAACCCCCGAAGTACCGGCGCATCCCGCTCACCAAATCGCACGGGATCAACCATCGCAAGATCGGGGTCCACGATCGGGCTCTCCCCCTCATAGTAGGTCTCGAACATCGTCCGCAGTGCCCAATATCGGCTTGCATACAGGTCAAACGCCCCCTCCTCAGTGCTGGCCTGCTCGCTCTTGATGCTCAACGCCCCATCGACCTCAGCCGTCAGGTGCGCATCCATCGTCACAACATCCGACCCAAAGAGCACCCGCCCCCGCCAGCGGGTAAAGAACGCCGCCACCCGCTCCCGAGGCTGAACGCTCAACTCACGCACCACCCACTTGGTTGCGCTCGAATCGAGGTACAGGTTGTCGTGCCGTTCGAGCAGCCCATCGAGAAAATCCAGGTCTTCGGGCCATCCGCCCATGTGAGCCGCGATCCAGGGCTGACTGAACCGCTCGAGCATCCGCTCGAACGAGACATACTGTGCTGCCTTCGTGCGATACTTCGCCCCGTCGGCATACCGCGTTGCAAACCAGGTGTCGGGGTCGGCGATATGCACCATAAACATCATACCCAGCTCAGTCGCAAGCTCCGCCTGTTTCACCCGCCACGGGCTGTCAAACTCGATCAGATCGTCCGGGTCGCCCCCAGCATGGTCCACAAGCCCCGGCCCCGCCCAGAACTTCACCACCCGCGCATCAAACCGCTCTCGATACGCCTCGATCACCGACAGATATCCATCCCGATGCACCGCCTCCGCGTCAGGGTTTGACCAATCCGGAAACGCGAGAAACCGCACGCGGTCGCCCAGCACCTCCTGCACCGCCTCCACCTCGGGAAATCGGGTCATCGAATAGACCCGCCCGATCCCGTACAGATCGGCAACCCTCGCCCAGATCGCTGCCGCTGCCCTGCCGTTGATGTGCGTGTGGGCATCGATGATCGGTGCTGCCGGCTCTCCCAGGAGCCCTGCCTCGGTGCCATAATCAAGCCCGGAGCGATTGGCGTCGCTGCGATAGACCCCGTCGCGTGTTGAACCGACCTTGTCAGCCATCGGCCCATGATAGACACACCCGCAGACATGCCGACCCACCGACCTCGGATCGCCCTCGCCCACGACTGGCTCTGTGGCTATCGCGGCGGCGAGGCAGTCCTCGAACACATCGCCCGTATCGTGCAAGAAACCGGAGAGCCCGATCGTCTCTACACCATGTTTGATGACAACCGCCCGCTCGCCCCGACCATCGACAGCCTCGAGCATGAAGTCTCCCTGCTGCGCTGGCTCCCTGCGCGATCCCGTCGCTGGCTCCTGCCGTTCTACCCGGCTGCGGTTGGGGCGCTCTCCCGGGCACTCATGCACAACCACGCCCAACAACCGATCGACCTGCTGATCTCGACAAGTTCTGCTGCCATCAAGGGCATGCGCGCGCCAGCGGGCATCCCCCACCTCTGTTATTGCCATGCGCCGGCCCGATACATCTGGTCGATCCGTGACGAATACACCAGCGGCTACACACGCGGGCACAGCCGGGCTCTCTACCTGCAACGCGCGGGGCTCGCAGCGGTCTCGGGCTGGTTCCGCCAGTGGGACCGCACAACCGCTGCCAATGTCACGACATTCCTTGCCAACTCGACCCACACCGCCCGCGAGATCGAACGATGCTTTGGGCGAGAGGCAACCGTCGTCCATCCACCCGTGCGGACCGACTATTACACGCCCGACCCGGGGGCATCGCGCGAAGGCTTCTGGCTCTTTGTCTCGGCTTTAGAACCCTACAAGCGCACAGACTTGGCGATTGCCGCCGCGAAACACGCGGGTGTCCCGATCAAGGTTGTCGGCTCGGGCTCGATCGCGGGCACTCTGCAACAGGAGTTTGCTGGCGAGGGTGTCGAGTTCCTCGGACGCATCCCGGACGATCAACTGCGAGACCTCTACCGGCGGGCACGGCTGCTGATCTTCCCACAGATCGAGGACTTCGGCATCACAGCGGTCGAAGCCCAGGCGTGCGGCTGCCCGGTCGTTGCAAGGCACGCAGGCGGCGCGCTCGACAGCGTGATCGAGGGCGTCACCGGGGCGTTCTTTGAGGATGATTCGCCAGAAGCGGTAGCGGCAGCTGCGGCTCAATGCCCCGACGATCCGGCAGCATGCCGAGCCAATGCCGAGCGGTTCAGTGAGCAGGTGTTCGACGACCACATGCGTGCGCACATCGACTCCGCTCTCAACACAACACCCCTTCCCGGTTGATCCTTCAATCACGGCAACCACGAAGTTTCATGGAGGGGGAGAAAGACAGTTATGCCACAGATGAACACAGATGAACACAGATGAACAGAAGAAAAACAATGTTTCGATGCAGCCTGAATCTTATGGTACAGGGTGAAAACTTGCATCACACACACGGCTCGGAGAGCCGTGCCACCTCTGCCTTCCGGCCTTTCCTCTGTGAAACTCTGTGTCACTCTGTGGTAAAAATGCCTTTTCAGCACGCGCCGATCTCAGAGAGCCGCTCTCATTGAGACCCGCGCCTCACACGCGCTGTCTCGCGGGCGGCTCGTGTCCTGGCGATGCGCTCGCGGGCGATCGCTTCACCGGGATTGCTGAGCGAAACACGCCCCCCCAAGAGCGATGCGCCAGCCTCATAGAACAGGCTCTGGTCCGGCCCGATGCGCACAAGCCGGGTCGCCCCGCTCCGCCTCTGCACGCGGACGAAGTGCTCGCCCGGGTCGACAATCACCGCAAGAAAGGTGTTGCGGCCAAGGCTCCCGACCTCGACCTGATCGACCACCACCCCCACCGGCCCGGGGCTCAACAGCGATCGCGGGCGATAGATATAAATCACCGCCTCATCACGGGCAAGCTGCACCGGGCGGTAAGGCTCGCGCCCGCTCATGCACGCCGGGAGGGTGAGCAGGATGGCTGCACTCACGACACACGCAACCAGTCGCGACCAGAGGTTCGACAACGAGCGGGGCATAGGTCATCGTTGGCAGGCCAGACCAACCGTGCGCCGCCGCCTGTCATCCAATCAACAAACGAGGCTGCGCCCAGGACAGACTCGACACCGGACGCCGGTACTGAGGCTCTGCGAAGTGCCGGATCGGAAGCGTCGGCTCGGGTTGGGATCGTCAATACAATCCGGCACTTCGCAAACCCTCAGTACCGGTGTCTGTAGAATCTGACGAAAACGATGTAAAAGTCCTATGAGCGCAACATCGCCCGGCACGCCACGACCTGACCAATGTAGAGCTCGTGGTCGGCTTCAAGATCAAAGTGCCGAAGCACCTCACAGTCAAAGACCAATGGCGACCAACAGAGCACCGGCGATCCGGTCACGAGTGACTCGACCGCGAGCGCGTCAAAGGGGTCGCCGCCGTCGTGTTCTGCGTCATAATCGAACTTTCGGACCACAAGCTTCTGTTCGGTATCGAGCCATGAGAGTGCAAAGCATCGGCTGTCACGGATGATCGGCTCGATGGGGTGCCCGGTCCGGACCGCAATGCAGATCAGGGGGAGCTCCTCGCCACAGGACTGGACCGAGCGGACAATCGTCCCTGCTCGATCCCCTTCATAGGCCGACGCCATAAGAAACTGCCCTGATGGCAGTTGCGCGATCGCGGCGTGAGGGTCGGTGGTCCATGACATACGCGGTGGGTCTCCCAGCGACCATCTGTCCAATGACTCGCAGAAGTCTATCGACCGAGGATTATGGCTGCTTTGGGAAACCCCCCAGTTTTACTCTCTGTTCCATTTCCACATTGTGGACAGAGCGCACTTTCAGCGCGACTTGCGCAGGTTAATCCCTGGAAGCGTAATCTTTCTTGAAGAATGAGCCGAAAGGAGTTGACGCGAGGGGCAAAGTGGGGCATCATCCCATGATGCACCCGGAGGCACCCACTCGTGAGCTTCATTGGCCAAGCCGATGTGAATATCGACAAGAAGTCGAGGTTAGCAATACCTGCAAAGTTCAGGTCTGTGCTGGAGAAGAAGAATATCGGACCAGCCTGGGTCTGTGTGCCCCGGGGCGAGAAGCTCTGGCTCTTTCCCGAGGTGAGTTTCGACGAACTTGCATCGCCGTGGGGCGGCTCGCTGATCCCCGACGAGGTGACCGAGAAGTTCCTGGACTCGGTCTTTGGCTCTGCCGAGAAGGTCGAAATGGATGCGACCGGGCGGGTAACACTTTTCAAGAAGCACCTGGTGATGACGGGTCTTTCCGGGGAAGTCACCGTGTCGGGGGCAAATACCCACATTGTGATTCACGACCGGGCCGTATGGCAGGAAGAGGAGCCAGAGCGAACGGCCCAGTTACCAATGCTGATTGCGAAGTTGAATGCTCGCCAGGCTCACGGATGAGCACTTCTGGCTCAAGGACGAGCCGGTGGGCGCGGATCGAGGTACCCCGTCAAGGACGGTGGGGTACTGGCCCTGCCAAGGATGGCGGGGCCCAGAATATCCCCGGAGGGACACCCCAAGGCAACACATCGGTGTGCCAGCGGGAGACCGCTGGGAACCTGCGGGAGACCGCTGGATTGAAGTCACGGAGCCGGATTTGTGGACGGACTCTCCCTCTCGGACCGATGCACGCAGGACGCGGACGCACGGCCGACGGCTCTTTGGCGTGAGGTCGTGCGGTCCCGGGGCGGGGTGATACCCGATCGGGGCCTTTCGATAGATGCCGGGTTGTTTGGCATCAATACAGTGTCCCACCACCTGGCGACGGGGCGACCCACTTTCCGCCTCCCAGCCGTCGCCGATGCACGCACGCCCGTTCCTAGTCAGGAATGGGCGTGCTGCTTTTTACGGGAATTATGCGTTGAGAGAGCCTCAGCATGTCCTTCGGCGACGGCGGGCTGCGAACGCGCCGCCCAAGGCGAGCATGGTGCTGACAGCGGGTGCTGGGATTTGGTGTCGGATTGGAGGCCCAGCCTGATCCACGAAGCCATTCATACCGAAGTTGTCAAGAAACTTGCCAAAGGGTGGAATCTGCCCCCGCAACTCGCCGCTTGGGTATTGATTGGTAAACAGCTGCAAGTAGAGGTGTCCATCTAGGAGTGCCTGGTTGTTCGTGAAGAGGTCGGACTCAAACGCACCCTGGTTGCCCCCAAGCCTGATACGCTGGAGTGTGAGTCGGATGTTGTCACCGTCCTGGACGAAGTCGCCATAAAACCCGGGGTCAAGGACTAAATCTCCGGTTTGCCCTCTCGGAGCAAGGAATATCTGGAGTGGTGTGCCGTTGGGGCCGGTATCGCGGAGGTCCCCGAGGGCAACCCCCTTAATGATGAGGTCAAGGTCGTAGTTAAAGGTATGGTGGTTGTAATCGAACCTCGCGAACCCTTTGGCTGTGCTGTCGGTTGGCGGGACGACGGAATGGCCGTTCATCCCGAAGATGAAGTTGTAGATATGGGCATGAGCAGTCCCACCTGCGATACCCACTGCAAGAACTTGGGCGACAATTGCGGACTTCATGGTCAGTATCTCCAGAATGGATTTTCTGTGATTTGGACTTGTGGAGTGTAACCGAAGTGGGTATGCTCGGCAATACCTATTTCTGCATAGGGCATAGTTATCTCGAATTGTTCACTTGGAGGGTTCGAGAACTGTGTAGGTTTCTTCGGTCGATATTGTGGCTCACCTCTGATTGGCTTTGAGGTGACGAATCCACTCTTACAGCAAGGATTAATAGCATGAACAAGCGATTGGGCTTCACATTGATTGAGTTGCTCGTAGTGATTGCGATTATCGCACTCCTCATCGGCATCCTGCTCCCGGCGTTGGGTAAGGCCCGAGCGGCTGCCCAGTCGATCGTGTGCGGCTCCAACAATCGTCAGATGGGGCAAGGGAATCTCGGCTACCTCAACGACAACAAAGAGTACTACCCAGGCGACCATGTCCAGCCGGGCAGGGAACAGGCGGCAGCATGGATCCCCCGGGTCCGGGTCTACATGGACTTGAATCAGGAGGTGTTCTACTGCCCATCTGCGGATAAAGATGCCCAGTGGGATCTGTAGTGGCGAAACGCCAATGTCGTGTTCGATTGGAACAATAATGTGACGCAAGAGTTTCTCGGACACCTCAAAGGAGAAGCGGTGTTGGATGGAGCCGGTCGCAGAGGCAACGACACCGAGCGCATGAGGAACGGCAAGTTCTGGTTCTTTTCCTACGGCTTCAATGGGTGGGGCGTGAGGGACTTTCCTGTGGTGGGCGTTGAGCCGATGCTCGGCCTGGGTGGGCACGCCCTGATTCCTGGTCGTGAGCAAAACATGAGGCGGAAACGGCACCATGGTGAGCAGTTGGATGCCAGGGTCGTCATGCCCTCAGACATGATCGTCATCGCGGACACGACGATGGATGGCGGGCAGGACCAGTGGGTCACACCGCAAAGGAGTGCTTCTTCATCACATCCTGGGGCGAGGCACGCCGATGGTGCTCAGGTCTTCTTTGCTGATGGGCATGTGAGTATTTTCAAGAAAAACGACCTTATCAAGCAGACCGCCGAAGCAATGCGCCGCTGGAACAACGACTACGATCCGCACGAGGAGTTCTGGGAATAGCCTCGGAATATCATCGCAGCTTGTATCGTTCGAGAGTGTGTGAAGCGTGGGTACTGTCATCGTATGATCGGCCTCTCAGAGGTCGATGGGAAGGGTTCTTGTGAGTAAACCTGTTCAGATTGCAATCGTGGTCATCTGTCTCGGTGCTGCTGGGTTTCTGTTGATGAACTACATCACCGCACCCGCAGCAGATGCCGAGGATGGCATCCCAGAAATCTACCACTACATCTGCACCGAAAACAATTGTGGCGAAACCTTTTCGTGGGCCCTTGGCGATGACCTCAATGGGCGAGAGTTCTAAGACGAATGCCCCAAGTGTGGAGCTCGGGCATTCCCGGCTGCCAAGTGTGATGAGTGCGGCTTTTACCAGTTGTTGCAGGGACACGGCACCTTTGATGATCCCTGCCCCGAGTGCGGGGCTGCCATGCCCCTGCTTGGCAAGCACTAGCAGGTTTGCGCTCAACGCGGGCTCGAGTCCTCAAGACATCACCAATATCCCTCGACACGCTGTGTTGAGGGGTTTTTGTGACGGCATGACGAAAGCATCTTCGCCACACTCGAGATATCTCACACACCTCCCGGAAAACTTGGATGGGGCTTCACGAACCCTGCGCATGAGCACAGGGCTGGCATTGCCCTTCAATATCGACCATTGGTGATCTCGAGTTTGCGATCGGGGCTCGAAGAAACGCTCAACAACTTCTCACGATGCCTCTCAAACGAGTTCCCCTCGGAACTCGTGCTTCAACGGGCGTGGCTCGGGACGAAAGCGAGAGTCGTGCCAACAGTCATCCCGTGACCAGCCACGCGTCAAAGCAGAGCCGCGAGCCCAAGCAACCCATTTCAGTAGACCTGCTAGTACAAACACACGCCAACCGATCGCTTGCGCTCAGGGCTCTGTTGGTCCGGTCTTCCCGCTGTGACGCACGAAAGTAGTCCAGAAAGCGTCTCAGTTGACCTGCTCACGGATCAGGTCCGTCGGGTGTTGGCACGCTTTGATCACCTGCACTATCGGGCCTGGTATGCTGGCGGGGATACTCGCAGAGGCGGACTCTTGGACGCATGGTTGGTCCGCACCGGTCTCGGTTTCGGCAGCAGCTTTCAGGTCGGCGAGCACCATCTCGAGTGCGCGTCGGTGCTCCGCAGGCTCATAACAATCCGGGTACGACATAGTTTCTCTCCCTCATCCCGTGCGTCAGAGACCGGCCCCAATGCACGCACTCACTATACACGGCGGCACACGACACGGGTGCAACCACGCGGTAAAAACGCTGCAAAAAGACAGGATTACCCAACGACTGCGCAAGCCATGCGCAGCCTCCGACAGTACCGTATTTGTGCCCGTGGTCGTGTTGCATTCTCCCGTGTTTATGGACATCTTATCAACATGCTGCACCGCTTGGTTGCGGATCAATCGCAAGTGCGCAAACACGAGGCTGCACGCTCTCTGTCGAGGCTTTGTCCGTGGACATGAACTGCCGTACGACAAGGAAGTGTGGCTCGTGTTCTCGGGTTCGTTGTATGCTGCAAGGTGCGCTAGCGGTCGCCTGTCCTGCTATCGGGAACACACCACAGCCTCCCGGGCTTCTTGTCGAGCTCTGCGTCGTACTCAACCCGTTCGATCCATTCGACATGGCCGTCGGGGCTCGACACGGTGGCACCCTTGCCGTGCCGCGCATTGAGACCCTCGGAGGGGTAGCTCGATCCGTCGTTCCAGCCGTCGCCCTCGGTCTCCCAGAACATGATCGCCATGGTGTCGAAGCGATCTATGAAATAGGTCTGATACCGTTTCGGATTTTTGCGTGGTGCGTTTCGGCCAAAGGCGACCACGGCCCCGTTGAGCAGATAGCTGGTTGTGTGTGCTGAGCCTCGAAAGTCGCCCTTGTGTGCCGGGCATCGGTAGACCCCGTCGTTCTCGAGGTAGGGCCAGAGCGTGCCCTCTCGGTGTGTCTCCCACTTCCAGTTTCGTCTGCGGGGCTCTGGTGGGACATAGAGCCACCCGGGCTCTTTGTAGTTGCGGCTGCCGACTGCCCAGTTGGGCCTTGGCATCCAGTCTTTCCAGGCGTTGCAGTACATCATCACACCGGTGATGAGCTGCTTGTGGTTGTTTTCACACGAGATTTTCTGGGCTGTCGATCGAGCCTTTCCCATCGCCGGGAGGAGGATGCTGATGAGCAGTGCGATGATGGCAATGACAACCAGCAACTCGATGAGTGTGAACCCGCGGCGTCTCATGCCCCCGTTTTACCAGAAAATCACCCTCGGGGTAAAGAGGGCCGGGGCGGGTTTTCACTAGAAAGAGCGCTGCGGGGCTGTATCCTGGTTGGTCTGGACTGTGCCCATGGTCGTGATGACCGAACCCCCAGAGGCTGTCCGGACCGCCCAGCGGGTCAGCCCGGCCCCGGTGACAGCAATCCAGATGACTGCTGCGGCGTTGAGCGCAAAGCCTGAGTCGCTTGGGAACATCGCCAACCCGCCCGCAAGCAGGGAGACAAACCCGACCTGGAAGAGCAGCGTGCCCGACCAGGTCAGGGCGAAGAGCCCGACGGTGAGCGTCAGACCAGCGGTCGCGACCGCGACACTGATCGGCAACTGCGCCACGATGGAAGCGTGGAGCGCCCCGGTGGGGATCGCCCAGGTCTCGATCGCCTGCGCGACTGCTGAAGACCACATCGGGAACCACCAGCCAAACGACGCACCGATGAGCCCGATGGCGATCGCGGGTGCATCAAAGAGACGACCCGCGAGCGTCTGAGAACCGAAGAAGAAGGCGGCATAGGCGAACCCGAGCATGACGAGAGCCGCACCGAAGACACCATTAACACTTGCAAGGCCCGCAGCCCCCATCGTGATTGCAACGCACAACCATGTCATCGCGGTGATGATGTTGCGCTGGGCACCGATGGTGCGTTGGGCACGGAGCTGCTGCTTGTAGATGCGTTGGGGGAGGTCCTGCTCGACCCGCTGGATCTGCTCCCGGCTGCCCTGGAGCGCCTTGCGGACGATGCCGCACTCCCCGGCGAGGTCCTTGCAGCGGTGCTCGAGTTCGAGTGTCCTCTGCTGCGCTTCGGCGGCCCGCTTCTCGGCATCGGCAGCGCGCTGGGTGGCGATCTTCTGAGCCTCGGCAAGCTGGGCTGCGAGCTCGGTGATCTCGGGGGATTCCTTGCCCTGCTCCTGGGCGTGGGCTGCAAGCTCAGACTCTCGGCGGGCGAGGTCTTCCTGCTCGTGACGGAATGCCTCGGCTTCGGCTTCGCGGCGTTTGCGTTCGGTGCGCAGGGCGGCCTCGGCGGCTTCGAGCTTGGCCTGCATCTCTTCCACATGGTGCAGTCGTTCGCTCGCCTCGCGTTCCTTGGCTTCAAGCTCGGCCCGGCGACGCTGCATCTCGGCCTGCTGCTCGGCAAGAGCACGGCGTTCTGCCTCAACCGCTGCCCGCTCAGAATGCACCTCGGTCGAGGATTCACCCAGGATCTGCTCGCGTTGCTCGAGCTCGGCTGCCCGGGCATCGAGGTCGGCGTGCAGGTCATCGAGTTCGCCCTCGAGGTCCTGCTGTTCTTGGTGAAGCTCGCGGACATCACCAAGCCTCGCTTCGAGCGAGGTGATCATCTCGAGGAGATCGTCCTCGGTGGTTTCAGTGCCATCGAGCGTCAGTGTGCCGCCCGCGGGTTTGAGTTCGGCTTGATCCGGATGGCCTTCCATAACTACTGCCGCCTTTCTCCCCAGAGAGACGGGTCGTGTCCATACACGCCCGTATAGGAAATCGGTTGCGCTCGGCTCGCCCGCCAGTTGGTCCATGCGGGTGTGGGTGAAACACGACAACCTGTGCCGATGGTGCGAGGTGGGTGAGGGGGAGAGGATGGCCAGGCGTCCGAAAACCCGGATACCGAGCGGAGTGGTGGCATGGTGGGGTAGGCGTCTCGCCCGCCCGTCTCTGGGTAGTTCGTCCCTCCGGGACGAGTCTTGTTGTTGATCTCCAAAGAAACGATCTGCTCTCAAAAATCTGAGACGGCATCAGGAGAAGCCACAGAACGAAAATCGCCCCGGAGCGGTGACCCGGCTCTCCGAGCCGGGTGTTGTGGAGTGAAGAGATACGGTTCGGAGAACCGTGCCACCGAAGACTCGTCCCGGAGGGACGAACTACCCAAGAGCCGTCCGGGGGGACAGGCGGACGAGACGCCCGCCCCACTGGAGGAGTTGGTGTTTCCTGCAGAGTCGGTGTTTATTGCATAGCAGCGGCAAAGAGCGTGGGGGTTTCGGGGAGTGCGCCCTCATGCTGGAGAAGCCACTGCTTGCGGTCGAGCCCGCCACCATAGCCTCGGAGGTTGCCGGTGGCCTCGATCACCCGGTGGCAAGGGATGATGATGGCGATGCGGTTTGCCCCGTTGGCCCCCCCCACCGCCTGCTGGCCACGGGGTGACCCGATGCGCTCGGCCAGGTCGCCATAGGAGCAAGTCGTGCCGAAGGGGATCTCGCGGAGGGCCTGCCAGACCCGCTGCTGGAAATCGGTGCCGGGGGTGTCGAGAGGGAGAGAGAAGTCGCGGAGATCGCCCGCAAAATAGGCTGCCAACTGGTGCTCGATCTCATCGTGGAGTGGGCATCGGTCGGCCTCGGGTTCACAGTCAAAGAAACGGGCGAGGTCGGCAGCCTCGCGGTTGAGCCGGGTCGGGATGGCGAACTCGAGCTGGCAGAGGGCCTCACGGTCGGCGTGCTGGACAACCATCGCCCGGAGCGGGCCGAGGGGGGAATCGAGCGACTGGTAGAGGAGACGGGGCATGGAGGATGATAGTGAGGGGGTTTGGGGTTTGGG
>JAJRZG010000141.1 GCA_024275365.1 Planctomycetota bacterium
AGGAAAGCAGCCGAAGCATGTCATTAAAACGCTCCTGGATACCCACGACGGCCATCTGGTCAAGCCTTCGTTTGGCTTTGTCAGCAAGTGAGGGATCGGAATACTTGCGGATCAGCCCCTCCATATCGTGGATACGCAGTTTAGAGTGCCCAAAGTAGTCCTTCTGGATGTCATCAAGGACCAGATAGCGCGTCTGGAAGTTGAGAAGCTCAACCGGCCCCCACTCACCACACACAAACTCCTCAAAGGTCTTGCCCTTGACCCGCTCGTGCAGCCAGTCTTCTTCGGTCGCCTGGAGGTGTCGATAGTGGGAGATCGTCCGCAAGAAAGGATCACGCAACGCTGTCACCGTCACAGGGTCATGACCGAGAAGCGTATTGAGGTACAACCCGTGATGGCCACAGAACAGCTTGAACCGATCCAGTTCTGAAGGTGGCATCGGGAGTAGCCCAGGCAGGATCAGATGCGGACAGATCTCGCCGACATCAAATCTCGATTCCAGAAAGGTCCGTAGCGATGTACCGGCTGTCTTGGGAATGTGCAGAAAGTAGAGTTGCTCATCCGCAGCCAGCGGACCATGAGGGTTCCAGGTCGTCATAGGTTTCATCTCAACTGTCATTACCCACCCCCCACCAACTCCGCCAGCAGCCTCGCCCCAAACCCCGTCGGCCCCGCAATATACGGCCCCGCGTCCTTGTCCGTCGCGTGCGTCCCCGCGATATCCAGATGACACCAAGGCACACCCTTCTCCACAAAGTAACTCAGGAACGCCGCGCCCTGGATCGGGTGTGCCTTGCGGTTGGGATTGCTGTTCAAAATATCAGCCACCGGCGACTTCATCATCTCCCGATACTCCTGATGCAACGGCAGCCTCCACACCCGCTCGCCGCTCGCCTCCGACGCATCCTCAACCTTTCGGCGCAGCTTGTCGTCGTCACACCACATGCCTGCAAAGGTCGAGCCCAGCGCCACCACCACGCCGCCGGTCAGCGTGGCGATATCGACGATATACGCCGGGTCTTCCTTGTCGCACGCCCAGCACAACGCATCGGCCATCACCAGCCGACCCTCGGCATCGGTATTCGTCACCTCGACGGTCACCCCGTTGCGGAAGGTCAGCACATCGTCCGGCCGGTACGCCTCGTCTGAGACCGAGTTCTCAGCCACGCTGAGCAGCCCCACCACCCGGCGATTCGGCTTGATGACCGTCGCAATCGCGTGCATCGCCCCAAAGACGGCACACCCACCATCCTTGTCTCGTTTCATGCCGGCCATGCCGCCGCCGACCTTGAGCGAGAGCCCGCCGGTGTCGTAGGTGATCGTCTTGCCGATGAGCACTATCGGCTTCCCGCTGCGAGCCCTGCCCGTGGGCACATACTCAAGCCGCACGAGACACGGCTTGTGTTCACTTGCGGCCCCGACCGTCTTGATGCCCGTGAGCCGCTCGTCGTCGAGCTTGCTCCCTTGAATCACCGTGCACTTGAGCCCGACCTTGCGGGCCATCTTGCGGGCCTCGCTGGCCATGAAGGTCGTCGTCGCCACATTCGGCGGCGTCTGGCTGAGCGTCCGCGTGATGTTGGCACTCTCGGCCAACCCCAGCCCCCGGTCGAGCCCGGCTGCAAAGGGCTTGCTCTCGGCCCGCACCTCGAGGGCGGTCGCCTTGCTGTTGGACGAGGCCGACCCGCGGAAGCAATCGCAGGTCCACGCGATCAGCCCGAGCCCCTCGCCAAAGG
>JAJRZG010000142.1 GCA_024275365.1 Planctomycetota bacterium
TCTGTGTTCCGGGGTGCCATCACTCGCGGCCTCCATCTCTCCTTCTTCTCCTCTTTTTCTCTCCGCGCAGTGATGCCGGATGCCGGGCTGGCAGGGGGAGACTTCGCGGGGACTGTTGAGCGTGGACAACAAGACAACAGAACAATGACTTGAGACAGCCACAGTTGGACACTCGGCCCGGTCTCGGGACAGCCGCTGCGGTGGACCAGGGTCGAGCGGCATCACTGCGCGGGAGGAAGAGGGAAGAATGAGGAAGTTGAGAAGGCCGCGAGTGATGGCACCCGGCATGGTCTTAGTGTGGCATGCCCGCCGCTCTGGGCGGGCATGATCGTGTGCTGAGGTTGATTTCCAAGCCCAGCGAGGCTCCTCCTGCTTGCCTCCGCGTGCTCCGCGTCTTCTCTGCGCTCTCCGCGTTTTGTCTTTCTTCGAGTTCTTCGCTCTCTTCGCGTGCAGAAAAGGGCCTTGGATTTCCCTCCGCGCTCAGAAGGCTCCTCGCTTGCGCTTCGGGCTCTGTTGGGCTATCCCCTCTATCATCCCCCCATGACCCGCCGACCCCCGGTTACCCTCTGGGCCTCTATCGCCGCCGATCTCTGGCGGCTGCTGTTGCTCACCGTTGCTGTCCTCGTCACGGTCATCGCCTTTGCTGCTGCCATCAAGCCCCTCGCCGACGGCAAACTCGGACCCGCCGAGGCGATCAAGTTCATGGTCCTGGCGATCCCCCCCATGCTCGCCTACGCCCTGCCCTTCAGCGCCGGGTTTGCAGCCACCCTCGCCTACCACCGCATGGCCCAGGACAACGAGCTGCTCGCCGCCCACTCCGGCGGCATCTCGCACCGCTCGCTGCTGGCCCCCGCGCTCGCCACCGGGCTTGCGCTCTTTCTCTCGCTTGCTGCGCTCAATGAGTACGCCATCCCCCGGTTTCTCCGGTCGATGGAGAAGCTCATCGCCCAGGACCTCACCAAGCTCATGGTCAGCTCGATCGAGCGTGGCTACGCGATCGAGCAGAACGGCCTGATGGTCTACGCCGACGATGTGCTTGTGCCCGATGCTGCCAAGCGTGCCGAACTCCGCGAGATGGGTATCGCCGACGCCATCGAGCTCCGCGGCGTCGTGTTTGTCGATACCACCGACGACAACCGCATCAAGAACAGCCTCGTCACTTCCAAGGCCGAGGTCTATGTCGTTGCCGGTGCAGAAGCCGACGGGCGTATCCGTCGCACTGCTTCGATCGTCGTCAGCGAGGGGTGGGGCTCGAAAGAGAACGGTGACGCCGGCTGGTTCACCCGGTTGCCGACGATCGCCATGCCCATCCCCAACGCCTTCCGCGACGACCCCAAGTTCCTCACCTGGGCCGAGCTCCGGGCGCTCCGCAAAAACCCAGACCGCATGGACTTCGTCCACACCCGCTCCATGGACCTGGCCTACTTCCTCGCCCGCCGCGCTACCACCAGCGCGATCAATGCCGACCTCGGCGCGACGGGTCAAGCCAAGCTCATCACCCAGGCCGGCGAGCCGCTCTTGCTCCGCGCCGGCGGTATCTCCTGGGACCGCACCAACCATGTCTGGGTCGTCAAGCCCAACCCAGACACCCGCACGATTGAAGTCGAGTGGTGGCGTTCCGATGAGACCGGCACACCCGGAGCCGCCGGCATCACGCGCATCACACCCAGCAAGGCCTACCTCCACGCCTCGATCAACACGCAGGCTCTCACGCGAGAACTCACGATCAACCTCGACCTCCGAGATGCCCGCGTCGAGGATGCAAACGCCGATGTTGGCGACCATATTGGCGGCGACTCCGGCAACAGACGCGCCCAACTCTCCATCGACGGCCTGCACATCGCCTACGACCCCCTAGCCGAGTACACACAGAAAACCGCCTACGAACTCCTTGCAATCGCAGAACCCCAGGTCAACCGCGTCAACAACCCTGACCCCATTTTCCGCAAGCCCACCCACGACCTCCGTTACGAAGTCGACAGCCTCCAACGCGAAATCACCAGCAAGCAGAACGAACGCTGGGCGCTTGCCACCGCCTGCCTCATCATGGTGATTACCGGCGGCATCACCGCGATTCGGCTCCGCGATGCCCAGCCGCTGTTTGTCTACCTCTGGAGCTTTTTCCCAGCACTCGCCTCGGTCATCACCATCATGAGCGGCCAGCAACTCACGCATCAATCAGGTGCGGTCGGCCTGCTCCTGCTCTGGGCGGGTGTCGCCGGGCTTGCGGGCTACACCTTCCTCTCCTTCCTCAGCATCCGAAAGCACTGACGATTCCCCTCAAGTGGGGTGGGCGTCTCGCCCGCCCCGAACACAAGAATGCCTTGACAGTGGAGCGGGCGTCTCGACCGCTGCGAATCCCAACACATCATGCCCCCCACTCTCCAACGCATCTTCCGTTCCCGCCACTGGCAGTCCGGCCTGCTCCTCATCCTCCTGGTGAGCCTGGCACGCCTGGTCTACCTCCTCTGGTTCTGCCCCTACACACTCATCGAGGACGAAGCCCACTACTGGGAGTGGTCCCGCAGACTCGAACTCTCATATTACTCCAAAGGCCCCGGCATCGCCTGGATCATCCGTGCTTCCACGCAACTCCTCGGCCCACACGAATGGACTGTGCGTCTCCCGACCGTGATCTTCAGCGCTCTCGGCGCGTTCTCTGTCGCCGGCCTTGCACGGGATATCTACGCCCGCAAGGAGGGCGGGCTTTCCAACCCGCAACAATCCCAGGGGCGGGAACTTTCCAGCCCGCGAGACTCCATCGGCCTCTACGCCGCTGCCATCTACCTTTCGATGCCCGCCTTCTGGGTGCTCGGCATCATCATCACGATCGATGGCCCCTACGTCGCCTGCTGGGCAGCCGCCTGCTGGGCCGCCTGGCGTGTCCACACCACCAACTCATACCGTGCCTACGCCGCTCTCGGCTTGGCACTCGCTGTGGGGTTTTTGTTCAAATACACGATGCTCTTGCTGGTCCCGGGGCTCTTGATCGCTGCCTGGCTTGCTGCCA
>JAJRZG010000143.1 GCA_024275365.1 Planctomycetota bacterium
ACACCTCGGCCCCCACGACCAACTCGTCGTCGGCCTCCCCCTCAATATGGATGGCACCGAAGGCCCCCGGGCAAAGATCGTCCGACAGTTCGTCGCCCAACTTGCCGAGCACACCAGCCGCACCATCCACCTCTGCGACGAACGCCTCAGCAGCGTGCAGGCCAACTGGGACATGGGCCAAACCGGCCTGACTCACAAGCAGAAAAAGAAAAAACGCGACGCCCTGGCTGCGGCTGCCATCTTGCGCGAGTTTCTCGCGCATCACACTTCGCACTGAGATCACCACCCAAGATCACCACCCAAGAAGATCACGACGCACAATACAGCCGAAAACTCGCCACGCGCAGCGTCGGCGCGATCCCCCTCCTCCATGAGGAGGGGGTGCCGAGCGACAGCGAGGCGGGGGAGGTGCGAAGCCGTAGAAACACCCGCGAGTTCGGCTCCACCCCATACTCAACCAACTGCAAGTCGCTGTGATGCCCGGCTCTTGTCCGTCACCGCACCCCTCCCGGTCGCTGCACGAAAAAACGGCACCACCACCCCTTTCAAGCGTCTCACCACACGCAAGGCCCACCCCGCCCCCGACGGCTTACGATGCAGCCACCAAGGAGCCCACCATGCTCACGATAATCCTCTCCGTTGCCAAGCTCATGGCCCTGCTCGTCGGGCTGGTCGGGCTTACAGGCGAATCTCTCCTCCAGCCGGAATCGCCACAGACCACACACACAACACCCGCAACCGAAGTCTCGACACCCCCCACCACAAATACCTCCGCCGAGATCGCCACTGCCGACGACCTTCTCCGTGCGCTCGAAACCGCCGGCCAGGACACCCGCATCCTCACCGCAACCATCCGCTATGTCAAAACCTTCTCCATCCAGGGCGACACCCAACGCCGCGACGGCCACCTCGTCTTTGCCAGCAAACCGGGCATCGAGGGCCACCCGCCGACCCGCCGATTCGGCATCACCTTCGACCGCTACGAAGTCGGTGGCCGGGTCGAGGACCGCGACATCGACTATCTCGAACAGTACATCTTCGATGGCGAGTGGCTCGCAGAAATCCGCCCACTCGAAAAGCAGTTCGTCCGCAGACAAGTCGTGCCTCCAGGCCAGAAATGGGATCCGCTCCGGCTGGGCGAAGGACCATTCCCCATCCCCATCCAGCAAAGACGCGAAGAGATCCTCTCCCGATTCACCGTGGAGTTGCTCGATGGGCAAGAGGGCGTGATCGAACGCCGACTGCTGGGTGTCGCGGGCAAGTGTTATCAGCTCAAACTCATCCCCCGGCCGGACACCGGCGAGAGCGACCTGCGCGAAATTCGCGTCTGGTATCAGAAAGACACCCTCCTGCCCCGCATGGCCAAGACGACCACCAAAGCCGACGACACCTCGCTGGTTCTGCTCAAAGACCTCAAACTCAACGACGAAGCCGAGGTCAGCGAAACAGAACTCTCGACCGAACTCCCTGCCGACCGAACCGGGTGGGACCTCACAACTATCCCCTACCGGGAGTAACCTGCCTTTGGGGAGTTTGTCCCTCCGGGACGATTCCCTTTCTTCTACTTCTCCGACGCTTGTGATACTGTGAAGACCTCCGAGAAACGAGCCACAGGGGGGGGAACGAGGAGAAAGAGATCGTCCCGGAGGGATGAACTACACGAAGACCCGTGTTCTTGAGAGCTTCTCCATGAACCTTCTCCATAAAGTACGCCCGGCACAACTCGCAGTTGCGTGGCTCGGGGTTGTGCTTACGGGGAGTTCTGTGCTCGCCCAGCCAGGCACCATCGCACCGGCCTCCCCGCCCCCTTTGGCGCAAAGTGTCGAGCGGCTGCTCTCGGGCAATCTCCTCACCGACGAGCAAAAACGCACCGCCCGGCTCCGTCACGGCTTCTGGACCGAAGACGATCTCACAACCTCCGCCGAGCTCGCCCACGCCGCCCTGGTGC
>JAJRZG010000144.1 GCA_024275365.1 Planctomycetota bacterium
ACCGCGGACGGGTCGTACCAGTCCCGCGCCTGAACCACCGGGGTCCTGTACCCATGCCTACCTCGGCTGCACGATCGATGAAGCCCGTTGTCATTGCGCTCGGGCTCGGGTTCCTGCTCATCGGGATCATCGGCGTCGTCCTCCTTCGCACCACCGGCATCGGGATCGGCGGGCTCAGCGGCGCGACCAATCGGCTCGAAGACTGGATCGGGAGCCAGGTCGTCGGCATCACCAACAGCTATCTGGTGCCACAGATCACCTATGACGCGCTCGACTATCAGGCCCCCGGCACCGTCGTGCTCTCGGGCGTCTCGTTCACCGCCCCCGATGGGACGGATGTCTTCGATCTCGGTGAGCTGACCATCACGCTTGCTGAGGTGCCCGCGATCGGCGAGCCCATCCACATCGAGCGGCTGGTCTTTGATCGGCCCACCCTCAGGCTCATCCGCGAGGTTCGGGCTGATGGGTCGGTCGGGTTCAAGGGGCTGAGCCCGATTGTCAAAGCCACACCCGGCAGCGGGGCAGCTGGGGATGAGGCTGCCGATGAGGGGGCAATCGAAGACAACTTCAAGCTCTCGACCGTCCTCCAGCTTCGGCAGATCGACCTGATCGAGGGGGCGGTCTTTTATGACCATGGCGACGGCTCGCCCCCCATGACCATCGCTGGCCTGACCACCACCATCAACGCCCACCCCGACGAGACGCACGCCGGGTGGTACACGCTCGATGTCGAGAGCGACCTGGGGCCACTGGCTGCGATGACGCTTGCGGGGCTTGTGAATCTTGATACTTTTGTTGCCCGTATCGACTCGTTCACGCTCTCGGGGCACCTGTCGGCAGAGAGCGCCGGGGTGCTCCCGCCGCAGCTTCAGACGCTGGCAGCCGAGTATGAACTCGCCGGGCAGATCGACTTGGCCGGCTCGGGCGAGGTCCCGCTGCTCGACCCGCTCGGGGCGGAGCTCGATGTGACGGTTGCCCTCGCGGATTTCCGGGTTGTCTCGGGCGAATATCAGGTACCGATCCGGGCGGCTCGTGCTGAGGCGTCGCTGGCGGGGGGGGTGGTGAGGCTCTCGGCGTTGATTGCCGAGATGCTCGGGGGCGAGGTGCGCCTCACCGGCGAGGCTCGTCTTGCAGAGATGGGAAGGCCGACAAGTGCGGCCTGGACGGTCGAGGGGGTCGAGGTCCACGAGTTGCTGCGGACCAATGCCCAGGCTGAGGGACCGCCAAAGCTGGCGGGGAAGCTCCGTGCCCATGGCGTGCTCACGACACACCTCGATGATGCCCGGCACACTCTCGACGGGACGGGAAAACTGCATCTGCGCGAAGGGCGGGTGCTGGTGTTGCCGGGGTTGACGCAACTGGCCTCGGTGATGCGCGTTGCGACGGCTGCCAAGACGGGGGAGGAGGCGTTCACCCATACGGTGGATGCCGAGTTCACCCTCGGGCCGACGGGAGTCGAGGTCACTTCGTCAGAGGTGACGACCGAGTTCCTCGTCGCGCGAGGCACCGGGACAATCGGCTTTGACGGCTCGCTCGATCTTGCGATCAACGGCGGGCCGATGGAAAAACTCCAGTCGATGCTGGGCGGGCTCGGCGATGCGCTCGGGGCGGTCACCGATCGACTCGTCAAGTATCGCATCCGGGGGACGATCGAGGAGCCGGAGGTTTCGGTTGCACCGCTGGGGAGTGGTGGGTAGAGAGGGGAAGGATCGATGCTGGAGAAGAGGCCCAACCAAACCCCGCCACACCTTATGCTGATGGGGCTTCGCGGGTCGGGCAAATCGACGCTGGGTCGGCTGGTAGCCTCGCGGCTTTCGCGGCCGTTTGTTGATCTCGATGAAGTCACGACCTCGCTGCTCGGTATGGGGACACTGGCCGAACTCTGGGCGAAACTCGGCGAACCAGCCTTCCGCGAAGCCGAGTTGAAAGCGCTGAAGAAATGCATGCTCGATGCAGATGCACGCCGTCAGGTGATCGCCCTCGGCGGCGGAACACCGATTGCCCCCGGGGCTGCCGATTTGCTGCGCGATGGGGTCGCCCAACGGCGCATCGTGCTGATCTATCTACGGGGCACGCCCGCAACGCTCCGCGCAAGGCTCGCAGCAACCGA
>JAJRZG010000145.1 GCA_024275365.1 Planctomycetota bacterium
AAGAGCGCCCGCACATCCTCAGCAGTCCCTCCCTGCGCCCCATACCCAGGCACCAGAAACACCTGCTCCGGCATCCGTTCACGCAGCATCGTGCCATCTGCTGCCTTTGTCGCCCCCACCACCGCCCCCACGACGCTCAGCCCGTACGCCCCCACGCGGTTCTCTCCGAGCGTGTACACATGCCCGGCCATCATCCCCGCCACACTCTCGCCGCTTGCCAACTCGCACGCCTGCACCACATCGCTGTCGGGGTTGCTCGTCCGCACCAGCACAAACCCCCCCAGCCCCACCTCCAGGTACGGCTCGACTGTCTCGGGGCCGAGGTAGGCGTTGACCGTCACCGCATCGGCCCCCAGGTGCGCAACCGCCGCCGCATAGTGCGCAGCCGAGACCCCGATATCCCCCCGCTTGGCGTCGAGAATCACCACAAGCCCCGCGTTCTTCGCGTGCTCGACCGTATGCTCAAGCGCCCTCACCCCCGCCGACCCATACCGCTCAAAGCAGGCCGACTGGGGCTTGACGACCCCGACCTCACCCGCGACCGCCTCGATCACCCCCTTGCAAAACGCCTCGATCGCCCGCACCGGCTCCCAGTGCTCAGCCCGCACCGCCTCGGGCAGCCGATCGAAGACCGGATCAAGCCCCACACACACCGGCGACCCGACACGATCCATCGCACAAGCAAGACGATCTGCAAAGCAAGCGTGTTCCATGCTGCACTCCCAAGACCCCAACACCGCGTGAGCTTGCGAGCGAAGTGTCGGATACTGTTCGACTCGGATCCGACGCTTCGCAAAACCTCCGCGTCGGCGTCCAGTTCGATCAAAGCGTAGACCCTCTTCCGCGACAAGCACGAGCACACATGGACCCCTCCACCCCACCAATCGCTCTCGATCTCAAGAAGGACAAGGGGCTCACCATCGAGTGGGCTGACGGCTCGTCGTCCTTCTACACCATCGCCCATCTCCGCCGCCTCAGCCCCTCAGCCGATCAGAAGCAGCTCCGCAAAGAGATGCAAACCAACCCGTTGACCGTCCTCACCCAGCCCCGCACAAACCACCAAGCCCCCCTGACCATCACCCACGCCGAGCTCGTCGGCAACTACGCGATCCGCTTCTCCTTCTCCGACGGCCACGCCTCAGGCATCTACTCCTGGACCTATCTGCACGCAATAGACCCGATCCACACACCCACCCCGGACTGAAGTCCGGGGCTCGGAAGCAAATCAAAATCCGGGGCTGAGTTCCAACACCCGCACAATCTCCGATACTCTCCATCTGCTGATGTCCACAACACCAGATACTCCCGACTCCATCACCCTGACCACGCCGATCGACCGGCTGCCGGGGGTGGGGCTCAAGCGCGCGCACGCCCTGGCATCCCTTGGCCTCACCAACCTCGGCCGCCTCATCGCCCATCTGCCCATGCGGCACGAGTTCCAGGCCGGCGAAGCCCCCATCGCCGACCTCACCCCAGGCCATCATGTCACCACCCGGGGCGACATCACCGACACCCGCCCCGTTGCCTTTGGTCGGCGGCCGCGCTTCGAGGCGGTCCTCATGGACGAGACCGGCCGGCTCGACCTCGTCTGGTTCAACCAGAACTACCTCCGCGACCGTATCCATCCCGGCTGCCGACTCCGCGTGCAGGGTGAACTCAAACGCCGAGGCAACAAACTCCAAATCGTCAATCCCCGCTGGGAGTTGCTCCCCCTCGACAACGAAGAGCCCCCCACCCGCCGCGAGAGCCTCCGCCCCGTCTACCCCGCCAGCGAACGCATCAAGAGCTGGGAGATCGAGACCACCATCGCCAGCCTGCTCGACCGCGCCCTCCCCCTCATCGAAGAGCACCTCCCCGACGACTTCCGCCGCGAGCGCAATCTGCCCGCGCTTGCTGAGGCTTACCGCATGATGTACAAGCCCCAGAGCGAGGAGGAGGTCGCCCACACCCGCCGAAGACTCGCCTATGACGAACTCCTGCTCATGCAGCTCGGCGTCTTTCTCAAGCGTGCCCACCTGCGGGGTTCGCTGCATGCCCCGGCTCTTGTCCACTCGCCCGAGATCGACAGCCGCATCCGCGCACGATTTCCCTTCGCGCTCACCGAGACCCAGAACAAAGTCATCGACGAGATCACCCGCGACCTGACCAGCCCCGTCCCCACCAATCGGCTCATCCAGGGCGATGTCGGCTCGGGCAAAACGGTCGTTGCGATCTACGGGATGCTCCTGGCTGTTGCCAGCGACCACCAGGCCGCCCTGATGGCCCCGACCGAACTCCTCGCCGAGCAGCACTACGCCTCGATCACCAAGGCCCTCGCAGACTCCAAGGTCCGCGTCGCCCTCCTCACCGGCAGCCTCGTCGGGGCCGACCGCGAGGTTCTCCTCGACCAGCTCGCCCGGGGCGATATCGACATCATCATCGGCACCCACGCCCTTCTCACCGAAACCGTCGCCTTCCACAGCCTCGCGGTTGCCATCATCGACGAACAACACCGCTTCGGCGTCCACCAGCGGGCGACCCTCCGCGTCAAGGGGGCTGCTGTCGTCGGCAGCATCACCCAGCCGGCTGCGCTCTCGACACCCCATGTTCTCGTCATGACCGCCACCCCCATCCCCCGCACGATGGGCATCACCCTCTTTGGCGACCTCGACATCTCGACCATCGACGCGCTCCCCCCGGGCCGAACCCCTATCGAAACCCGCGTCGTCACCTCCGCAGACTTTGCCGAGACCTACGCCTTCGTCCGCGCACGACTCGATGCCGGCGAACAGGCGTTCGTCGTCGTCCCCACGATCGAAGGCAACGCCGAAGGGAGCATACTCCCCACCCCTCCGAGCCCCCGACTTCAGTCGGGGGACGCCCACACCCATGATGCCCAAAATCCTGCCCCAACACCAACACACGGTTCGGAAAACCGAGTAACCACCACTCTCGCCAGTGTGCGCTCGCTCCTCAAAAAACTCGAAGCCGGTCCCCTCGCCGGCAAGCGCCTTGCCGCTCTCCACGGCCGCCTCAAGCGACAGACCCGCGAACAGATCATGGAACGCTTCCGCGCCGGCCGTATCGACTGCCTCGTCGCCACCACCGTCATCGAGGTCGGCGTCGATGTCCCCAACGCGACCGTCATGGTCGTCGAGCACGCCGACCGCTTCGGCCTCGCCCAACTCCACCAACTCCGAGGCCGCGTCGGCCGCGCGGGTGCAAAGTCA
>JAJRZG010000146.1 GCA_024275365.1 Planctomycetota bacterium
AGGATGCGGACCTTGATCAGGTGCCCCATGTTGTAGCTTCGGCCGCTGTTGGCATCGACCATCGCGCCGGTGCGCTGGTCGATGCGCCACTTGGGCGGCACGCTCGACCGCGTGACATCGCCGGGCAAATCAGCCGTCTTGACCATCCCCTCGGCGAGGTACTTATCAATCTGCACATAGATGCCCCGGGGCGCGACGCCGGTGACGACGGCGCCGAATGTTTCATCCATCTTGGTCGTCAGCAGTTGCAAGACCAGGAAGCTCCGCAGCTCTCGCTCGGCACTTTCGGCATTGCCCTCGCGCGTCGTGCAGTGGCGGCCGATCTGGGTGAGTGTTTCGAGGTCGGGGCACGCCTTGGTGTCGGCCAGCGCGTGCCCGAGGTTGCGCCATGCCAGTTCGTTCTTGGGGGCTGCCTGTCCGTTCTCGGTTTGCCGAAGAAACTCGGCCATGGCGCGGTGGACCGTCAAATCAGGGTAGCGGCGGATCGGACTGGTAAAGTGTGCATACGCGCTGCTGGCAAGGGCAAAGTGCCCAACGCGGGCGGGCGAATACTCGGCCTTGGTCAGTGTGCGGAGGACCGCCATATGCACCGCTCGGGCAGCAGCCGTGCCTCGGGTCGCGTTGAGCAACCCCTGCAACTCCTCGCGCGTCGGGTGTTTGGAGATCGTAAACCCCGCAACCTTGGCGGCCTTCTCCATGTGCGAGGTCTCGCCCGGCGTCGGCTCAGGATGCACCCGCCGAAGTAACGGCACATTGAGTTTCTCAAAGAGCCTCGCGAGCACCTCGTTGGCCTCGACCATGAACATCTCGATGATTGTGTGCGTGAAGGCATCATCCTCGCGCTCGGCATCAATCACCCGGCCGTGCTCGTCAAAGAGCAAGACGACATCGGGCAGTTCGAGCGAGATCATCCCCTGCTTCTGCCGACGAGCCTGGATGACGCGGGCGAGCGTGTTCATCTCCTTGAGCGCCCCGAGGAGTTCGGGCGTGTAGGGGGTTTCGGTCTTGGCGTGGGCCTTGGCTTCTTCCTCGTCGCCGTCGATGAGGGCCTGGGCTTCGAGATAGGTCATGCGCTTGTTGCTCTTGATGAGCGTCTGGGCGACCCCCTCGCTTTTGACATTTCCCCGCTTGTCGTAGCGGATAAACGCGCTTTTGGCATATCGAGGCACGCCCTCTTGCAACGAGCAGATGCCGTTGCTGAGGATCTCGGGCAACATGGGGATGACGAGCCTTGGCAGGTAGACCGAGTTGGCCCGGTCGGCCGCCTCTTTGTCAAGCACGGTGCCCGGCTCGATAAAGTGCGCGACATCGGCGATGTGGATGCCAAGCTCCCACCCGCCATCGTCGAGCCGTTTGATACTGATCGCGTCGTCGTAGTCCTTGGCGTCCGGCGGGTCGATGGTCGTGACGAACTCGTCGGTGTAATCGAGCCGACCTTTGATCGCCGAGGCCCCGTGCCGTTCCCACTCGGCGATCTCAGCATCAAAGAACCGCGTGACACGCCGAGCCTGCTCGACGCACTCTTCGGGAAACTCACCCGGCAGGTTGAAGGCTGCGATCACCGCCTGCGTCTCGACATCCGGCAATCCCGCCTCACCCAGCACGCGGCTGATCACGCCCTCCGCAAGGTTGTTACCCTCGGGATACTCGATGATCTCGACGACGACCTTGTCACCGGGATTGACATTCTTACTCTCGGCATCGCGCACGACGATCTGGTCGCGCATCTCGCGGCCGTCGGGCTGGACAAGCCAGAGCGGGCCCTGTTTGAAGATTTCGCCGGTATAGCACGATCGTTTGCGTTCGATGATCTCGACCACCTCGCCGACAAACTGCGGCCCCTCGCGGTCGCCCCGGCGTTCGCGGCGCTTGTCACGGCTGACCGCGACGCGCACGATGTCGCCCGTCATCGCATCAAGCGTGCTGCCCGGCGGCAGGAAGATATCGCCCTCGCGGGTCTTGCTTTCGGGCCTGAGAAAGCCGAACCCGCGGTCGGTGCCTCGAAACTCGCCGATGATCTCGCCACCCAGCGAGCCGATCGTCGGCAGCTGCACCTTTCCGGCGTCATCGACTTCAAGCTCGCCCGCATCGACGAGTTGTTGGACTTCTTCAGCAAGCCCGGAGGTATCGTCGATGCGCAGCTCATCTGCGAGCGCCTCGACACCCTTGGGTGTGTAGTCGTCGTGCTGAAGATGCTGGAGGAGTTGGCGTTTGTAGCGGAGGGCCATGGGGTGTTCCTTCGACATGCTCGGGAAAAGCGGATGCTTAGCCGAGTGCCTGTTCGATATCTTCGATGAGGTCGGCGACATCTTCGATGCCGACGCTGAAGCGGACGAGGCCGTCGGTGATGCCGAGGGTGGCTCGCTGATCGGTCGGCACGGCGGCGTGTGTCATGATGGCGGGGCTCTCGATAAGCGACTCGACGCCGCCGAGCGATTCGGCAATGGTGAAGACCTTGAGCCGCTCGAGGAACGAGCGTGCATCTTCGAGCCCGCCGTCCATCGTTGCGGTAATCATGCCGCCGAAGCCGGACATTTGTTTCGTCGCGACCGCGTGCTGCGGGTGGCTCGGCAGACCCGGATAGACGACGCTGGTGAACCGGGCGTGATTTTCAAGATGCTGGGCGATCTGCATCGCGTTTTCGCAGTGCCGATCGACGCGGACATGGATCGTTTTCGTCGAGCGGAGCAGCAAAAAGCAATCCATCGGCCCGGGGACCGCACCGACCGAATTCTGCACGAACTTGAGCCGATCGTGGAGCGCTTCGTCTTGCGTGATGAGCGCCCCGCCGACGACATCGGAGTGACCGCCGATGTACTTGGTCGAGCTGTGACAGACGATATCAGCACCCAGCGCCAGCGGGTTCTGAAGCACCGGCGTTGCAAAGGTATTGTCCACCGCGAGCATCGTGCCCCCTCCCTTGCATAGCTCGGCCATGGAGGCAATATCGACAACCTTGAGCATCGGGTTGGTCGGGGTTTCAAGCCAGACGAGCTTCGTGCGGTCGGTGAAAGTGGCCTTGGCCTTGTCGTGATCGGTGAGATCGACAAGCGAGACCTCGATGCCGTGGGTGTTGTAGACGCGGTGGAAGAGGCGGTTGGTCCCGCCATAGACATCGTCGCAGAGGATGACATGGTCGCCGGGTGAAAGCAGGTGGAGCACGCAATCCATCGCCGCACACCCCGACCCGAAGCAGAGCCCGAACCGACCGCCTTCGAGCGAGGCGAGGTTGGCTTCGAGGGCGGTGCGCGTGGGGTTGGCCGATCGGGAGTAATCGAACTCCTCGATGAACTTTCCCGGCGAAGGCTGGGCGTAGGTCGCCGTCTGATAGATCGGCGTCATGATCGCACCGGTGGCTGGGTCGGGCTTCTGGCCGGCATGGATGGCGCGGGTGGCAAAGCGGGTGTAATCCGATGTCATAGGCAGTTCCTTTTTTACCACAGAGGACACAGAGGTTCACAGAGGAAAGGCAAAGAAGATATTGCCACAGATGAACACAGATGATCACGGATAAAGAGAAAAAGAGAACAGGTGTACTTCTTCTCTGTGTCACTCTCTGATTTTTTCTTTGTTCTTCCTCTGTGAACCTCTGTGTCCTCTGTGGTAAATCTTCTTACAAGTGTGTCTTGTGCGAAAGGTAATCGATCAGGTCGATCTGTGAGACGATACCCACGATGCGCGAGGCATCCACGACGATCGCTACTTGGTCTTTGGCGAAAATCCCGTACAACTCCTCGACCCGGGCCTTGGGATAGATCAGCCCGCCCACCTCGGTCGCCACTTCGCGGGCGGGGGCCTCCATCGAGACCTCCCCAGCCTGCATCGCCCGCAGCAGATCGACCTCATGGACGATGCTCTCGGGTTTGCCCGAGCCATCGACCAGTGGCACCTGGCTCACGCCGTGCTCGCGGAATATCTGCACGATCTCGGCAAGGGTCGTCTCGGAAGAAGCCGTAATAACCGGCGGCTGTTCGGCCTTGAGCACATCCTCGACGAACCCGAGATTGCGTTCAGGCTCAAGAAAGCCGTAGTCC
>JAJRZG010000147.1 GCA_024275365.1 Planctomycetota bacterium
GACCCGGGTGGCAGGGCCGATGGAGCGAAAGCGGTAGGTATTGAGCAGGTCGTCGAGGGTCGGTTGCCCCGGGGCGGTTGCCGATTCGTCTCGCAGGCTGGCGAAGGTGAGAAAGCTGCCGAACTTGGGTGTGAGCACCCGGCTCATGAGCCCAAACTCGCCCATGCCCAGCGCGATGGTCGGGCGGGTGCGCTCGGTGAGTGTGTCAAACAGCTCGAGGTTGTCCCGCAGGCTCCGCGCTCGAAAGGCGACCTTGCAGATACTCGCGGCTGATTCAGACTGGATCGCGAGCACTTGGCGGGTGAGGTCGGCGGGTCTGCCCGTGAAATCGTGCGTTGAGAGGATGAGGCGGGAATGGACATCGCGTTCCGGGCTTGGATAACCGACAGCGGCAGTGATCGCCTGTCGGGCATCAGGCGATCTGGAGAGGGCTTTGAGCTCGACATCGAGATAGCGGGGCGGGTGCTCGCTTGCGCCGAGTGTTGCAAAGAGTGCGAGCCGATCGGCCTCGTCGCCCTCATAAAACCCGCCCTCCCAGTTTGGTCGGCAGGTGATGATGCAGGGCAGGGGCGACTCCTCGACGAGCCGAAGGATCTCGGGCGTGTCGTCGGGGGTGCGGAAAGACTGGTCGATCCGGTACTCGATCATGTCGGCCCCGTGCTCGGCAGCTCGGATCGCGTCAGCGCGGGCGGTGTCCACACCCTCCACCATGATCGGGACACACAGAATCGTTGGCGTGGGGGTCGGCATGGGATGAGTTTAGAACGGCTTGGGGACATGTGCTGGGTCTTTGTGGTGTGCTATGGGGATGTTGTCGAGAGAGAGGTCACGAGAGGCATGGAGTCGAGGCGAGGTGAAGGGTGAGCAATGAACCCTGTTCACAGAGTCGTAACAGCAGTAATTACCGGTACATTCCAGAACCGCTGCAACCGCGCATCGCCAAGTCCGTATATTGGAGAACCCGCCACTCGGTGGGAGGCCGCTCGTTCTGGTGGCCGATTCAAAGGGATGCTTGCGGGACGGATCCTCCTCTCGCAGCAGTGATTAAGGGGAATCGCAATGACAAGATGTATTTTGGCAGCGGTCGGTTGCGTGGCGACAGTGACGGGGGCAGCCGTCGGGCAGGGGGAGCGGGTGCTGCAACGGCTTGACACGGGGATCGAGGTCTCGCCGATCGCGGTGGCAAGGGCGGTGCTTGGGCCGGACGGGCCAAGGATGGTGGGTGACTGGCTGCCTTACGGGGGGGCTGGGCAACGCAACGATCGGGTGATGGTGTTCGATTGCATCGAGCAGACGGGGGTTTGTGGAGACGGGTACTGGTTCTTTGGGACAGGATTCAGCAACCTGTTCGTGACCAACGACATGACGGTGGCAGATGACACGATCATCGCGGAGGGTTCGAGCCGGGCAGATTTGGCGTGGTACTTTACCTGCGATGGTGCGTCCTTAGAAACATGCATCATCGCCCTCTTCACCCAGGAATCTGTGCCCTGTGACCCGGACAGCTTCGACTACGGCGGCTGGCTGCTCGACTTTGGCACTCTGTCGTGCAACCCCGGTGGCTACTACATTACCAATGTTGATCTCGATGGCATTGGGACATGGCCTCTCCCGATGACAGGCACGGGTTCATATGTGGAGTACTTCCTGCAGGAAGTCACATCAGCCGGTGCCTTTGTGATGTCAAGCCTTGCACAGCCAATGCTTTGGGGTACGGGCGATGCGCGAGGTGCTCCCGGTGCACCGGGGACGCAAGGCATTATGCAGTTTGACGAGGTGGTTGTAGACCAGAGTCATACTTCCAGCGAATGTTTCACCTATTCGTTCCCTGATGCCTGCCCGGATGTGCTCGGGCCGGCGATGGGGTTCTGGGGATTCAGGCAATCAGACCAATGCAACGAAGCCGACTGCAACGGGGACCAACAGGTCGATACGCAGGATTTCCTGTGTTTCCTGGGCTTGTGGGCAGCTCGCGATCCGGCAGCCGATTGCAACAACGACGGGGAGGTCAACACGCAGGACTTTTTGTGCTTCCTCGGGAAATGGTCTGCCTGTCAGTAGTTGTATCACGGCAGGGGTTGTGATACGGATCACGCAAAATATGTATGCGAATTTACGAGCCCTGTGCGCGAGCACAGGGTTTGTTTTTGCTGTGAAAACCGACCATTCATGATCCCGAGTTGGCGCTCGGGGCTCGTCAAGGCAAAAGATACCCGAGCGTGCGCTCGGGGCTCGTAGAGGCAAAAAGACACCCGAGCGTGCGCTGGGTGCCATGGTCACGGCTCGGCGTGACCATGATCGATACTCGTGATGCCCCGGATCGTGGCCACCCAAAGCTGTGGCCACGGCACCCCGTCACGGCACCCGGCGAACTGTTTTACCGCACGATCGTGCAGCGAGACCCCCGGCGCGAGTAGCGGGGGATGGCGGGGTCGGTGTCGGTTGCCCAGAGGTCGATGCCACCGAAGATGGACCGGGCGCCGGTGAAGCCGAGGTGGTGGAGGATGAGTGTGGCTTCGAGTGAGCGCACGCCGTGGTGGCAGAGGAGCGCGAAGGGAGCATCCTTGGAGAGCCCTCGGTCTTCGAGTTCATCTTAAAGTTCGTCGAGGCGCTCTTCGAGCTGATGCAGCGGGATAAGCAGCGAGTTGTCGAGCCGGGCGGTCTCAAACTCTTCGGGCAGGCGGCAGTCGAGGATGAAGTAGCGGCTTGGGTCAGCGCGGAGTGCTGCGGCGGTCTCGCTCGTCGTGATCTCGCGGGCAGGGTTGGGAGTTTTCATTCGGTTATCGGTCCGCTCTCGACAGCATTGGGTGTCGTTTCCTCAACTGGCTCAAGGACAGATTCTTCGCAGGTCGGGGCTTCATCGGCGGATGCTTCGTCGCAAACTGGAGCCGTCTGACAGCACCCGCCACCGTCTGGCCCGCATGACGGGGCGGTGATATCGACGAGCGGGGCACGCCCATAGCTGATCGTCGGGCTCCAGTCGGTCGCGGTGGGCGGGCGGAGGATGGCCCTCGGGACAAGCAGCAGTGCATCGAGGAATGCGAAGCCATGGGTTTGCGTTGCCAGGCTGATTTCATGGGTGATATCTGGCTCACCGAGTTCGAGGGATGACTCGGCGGTGGGATATTCACCGCGCTGGCGGGCGAGGGTGTCGAGGTCCAAGGCTGAGGGCGCGTGCGTGGGCTGGTGGGCGGTGCCGTTGACGGGGACGAGGAGGGTGAGGGTGTCCCAGTTGTCACGGCTCAGGCTGGTGACGCCCGGGTTGACAGGTGGGAGCGTGTGAGGCTCGATGGTGAACGAGGAGAGGATGTCCGATTCGCCGAGCCGGAGTGTGTCGTTGGTGGAGTGGGTACATGCCGCGAGCGCAGAAAGGAGTGCAAGAGCAGCGACGGGCCGGATGGGGTGCAGTGTGCGGGGCATGAGGCCTCCATGTGCGTGGTCTGAGGTGGTACGGCTCTCCGAACCGTGTCGTTCTGGTGGGACGGTTCTCCGAACCGTGTCTCTGATTCTCCAAACCAACCCTCTCAGTCGGTCTCGCCCGCAAGGGCAGCCTTGGTGGCCTGGCGGCAGATCCCGTGATCGTATCCACGGCGAGCGAGGAAACTATACAGGCGGCGGGTGCAGGTCTGCTCGTCAAGGTCGGGGTGGAAGGTCTTGAGGCGGCGGTGGGCGGCTTCGGTGGCCTGGGCGAGCAGGTCGCAGTCGGCATACGCCTCGCGGACAGCCGCAGTGGCAACAGGGCCTTCAATGCCCAGGGCGCGGAGTTTGGACTCGGCAGCCCGGGGGCCGATGGTGCCAGAATCGGCAAACACGGCTGCGCGGTCGGTGGCAAAGGCGGCATCATCTATGAGCCCGACGCGGGCGAGGCGTTCGAGGGCCTCGGCGCTGGCGACCCGGTCGTGCCCCTTGCGGGCAAGGCGGTGGAGCAGGTCACGCGAGGAGCGGGCACGGGTACGGAGCAGGGCTAACGCATCGGCGCGGGCGGCTTCGCGGGCGAGGGCCTCGGCGAGCTTGCTGCGGGTGATCTCGTCGAGCGGAGAGCCGATGGTGAGGGTGAACGAATCAAGGTCCTTGACATGCAGCGGCCCAAGTCGAACGCGGCCCAGATGGACACTGAAACGAGAGTGGTCTTCACCCATGGGCTTGACCGCTGAGACGAGAGTCTCGGCGGGGAGGGCATCGAGGCGTTCGAGCTGCTCCTGGCAGCGGCGTCTGGCAGCGGATTGCTTGATGGCGGTGTGCATGGAGTGGTTTACTGGATGTGTGAGCCATGGCTCTGTGTGCCACGGCTCTGTGAGCCGTGCGGGTGTTGGTCAGGCGAGTTGCTCCATATATGCAGCAGTTTCGCTGATGGCTTGGGCATCGCTGCTGGCTTTGGCGCGTTCGAGTCCAAGGGCGAGTGTGGCTCGGGCCTTGTCGATGTCTCCTGTGGCTTCGAGGGAGCGGGCCTTGTGGAAGTAGTGGTAGGGGTTGGCGGGGTCGGCTTCGAGGGCACGGTCAAAGTAGGGGAGGGCGGCTTGGTGATCGCCCAGCTTGGCGTGCTCCATGGCGATGCCATAGAGGATGAAGGCGTCGTCGGGTGATGTTTCGAGGACGCGGAGGAGCTGGTCGAGGGTGGGCATGAGTGGAGGATATGCGGGGGATGGAGGAAGAAAGACAAAGGGAACGAAGGACGGGTGTGTGATGCTCTGAACCCCCAACAACTCCACCCCCAACTCCACCCCCAACTCCGAATACCTGGCTCAGAGCCCCCGACTTCAGTCGGGGGGAGAACACGCAGTCATCACCCGGGACTGAAGTCGGGGGCTCGGCATCAGAGCGAGGCTCGGCGGAGGGTCGAGCGCAGGAGCAGCAGGAAGAGCGGGCCGCCAACGATCGCCATCACCACGCCCAGTGGCAGTCGCCCACCACGATCGAGGGGGAAGGCCGAGACCGCAGCATCGGCTGTGATCAGGGTGGCTGCCCCGGCGAGGGTCGTCCCGATCAGGAGCGGGCGGTGGTGAGGGCCAATCACCATGCGCACCGCGTGGGGGATGATGAGTCCGACAAACCCGATGGGGCCAGCGAGGACCACAGCCGAGGTCGCCAAGAGCCCCGAGGCTGCAAAGAGGATGAGCCGAAGCCGCCCGAGTCGTACGCCGACAGAACGGGATTCATCCTCGCCGAGACAGGCGGCATCTATGGCTCGGGCTGAGGCGAGCGAGACGGCAAGACAGAGACCCAGGGCGACGGCTGCGATCACCAGCAAGGCCGTGGGGAGATCCTCATTGATCGAGCCAAAGAACCACGCCCGGGCGTTGACGCCACGGTCGGGGAGCAGGTGGTGGAGCAGGAGGGTGACTCCTGAGCAGGTCATGCCGACGATGACACCGACAAGGACGAGGCTGATGACATCGATGCCGCCCCGGCGGTGGGTCCATGCGAGGATGAGCCCGAGGGTGAGCCCCGCGCCGAGGAGGGCAGCGAGGGTTTGCATCGCGGGGCTTGCGACGGCGTATCCGGTCGTGAGAGAGGCGGCATATGTCGCAGCAGCCACTCCGAGCCCTGCCCCGCTGGTGACGCCGAGGAGGTCGGGCGAGGCCAGTGGGTTTCGGAGGAGGGCCTGGAGCAGCACGCCAGCCAGGGCAAGTGAACCCCCGACGGTGGCCGCGATAGCCAGGCGGTTGAGTCGGAGGCTGAGGAATGCCTGAGACTCGGCCCAGTGGAGGCCGTGCTCGGTGTCGCCGGTAAAGAGGTGGGCGATGGCTGCAAGGGCGAGCAGTGTACCGAGCAGGGTGAGGATGATGCCTTGGCGGTTTGTCATGCTGGGGAGAGACTATCCGAGGCGGGGGCTATCATCATGTCTTGACACGGTTTCAGAAGGCGGGCGGGGACACCCACCCCACTGAGGATGTGGCGTTTGGAAGGCGGGCGGGATGCCCACCCCACTGGAGGAGGCTTGGTTTGGCTGAGAAAACCTTTCACTGCACCGTCGTGACCCCGACCGAGAAGCTCGTCGATGGCGAGATGACCTACGCCTCTGTCCCGGCCTGGGATGGGCTCTTTGGGGTGTTGCCACAACGGGCACCGCTGCTGGCGAGGCTCGGGCTCGGTGAGTTGAAGCTGCACAACGCCAGGATCGACGGTTCGCAGGGGGGGGATCGGTCGTTCCTGATCGAGGGTGGGTTCGTGAAGATGGCAGACAACAGCCTGACGATTCTCGCAGAGCGGGCGATCCCGGCTGAGGAACTCACGCTGACCGAAGCCGAGGCAGAACTCGCCGAAGCCGAGGCCCGGACGGTTCCCGCTGATGCGTCGGATCTGGTCACCCAGCAGACGGCGATCCGTCGCGGGCGTGAGAGGGCGCAGCTGAAGGTTCGGCTGGCTCGGTCGGTGCAGAACGACGGGATCTGATCGATACAGGGACACGGCTGGGCATCACCGATTGGTTTTGCCATGGGACGCGTATCCAGTGCGCCGACTGGGTGCCACTGGACGATAGTCCAGTGCGGAGTCATCCGGTGCGATCGCACTGATCTTCGATCAGTGGCACCCGTCTTCGATCAGTGGGACCCGATCATCGCATCCTCTTGGACATCGCCCGTTCAAGATCGCGGCGGTTCTCTCGCTCAGAAATCGCCTGGCGTTTGTCGTGTGCCCGCCGACCCCGGCCGAGCCCGATGAGCAGCTTGGCGTAGCCGTTGACAAAGTACATCTTGAGCGGGATGAGCGTCACGCCCTTCTGATCGACCTGGCGGAGGAGTTTGTCGATCTCGCGTTTGTGGGCGAGGAGCGTGCGGGTGCGCGTGGGCTCGTGGGCGACGGGGCCAGCGGGGCCATATTCAGCGATATTGACCGAGTGGAGAAAGAGGGCGGGGGGGGAGGCCTGGACGCGGACATAGCCCTCGACAAGCGAGACCTTGCCGTTGCGGACGCTTTTGACCTCAGAGCCAAGCAGGGCGATGCCGCACTCGAGGGTTTCGAGGATCTCGTAGTCGTGGTGCGCCTTACGGTTCTTGATGGTTGGGGACTGGTTGGATTTTTTCTTCGGGGGCATAGTTAGCGGGGATGGTAGGGGGGTGAATGCTCCTGTCCCTGTGGGGTGTTAGGCTGTAGCAATATGGGAGACATGTTTAACTACATGATTTGGCCCGTCCTGCTTTTGGTGCTGATCGGGGTGTTGGTGTTCGGGAAGGTCCAGAAAGATCGTCGGCTATGGGAACTCGCCGCGTTGGCCGAACTCTTGGGTTTCCGCTCCGACCGGTATGCGAACGCATCAACTCCATACATAGTGATTCGTTCGCGTTGCTCGGCATCCCGACCCATGGTACTCGGCTCCGGTGTGTGCCATGACTCTGTGAGCCATGGGTGGGAGGACGCGGGCATCCTTGATGCTCGCACGGCCAAGATGGCTGTGGCACACAGAACACCTATCCTGCACGGTGCTTTGGCAGAGCGCACTCGTCACACGCCTCCGTCATGCCCACCCAGAGCTGTCGGCGTGCCACCCGATCATGGCACCCGGGGATGGCGCTTAGGGCTCTTTAGGCTGATCGAGACTGGCGAGCCAGCGGATCGCATCGATCGCGGACTCGGGGGTGTAGTAACGGGCGAGGTTGTCGGTCGTGAGCAGGGCATAATCCCGACCGTCGTCGGCGGCGTTGGGTAGGGGGGCGACGGTGAGGTGGACCGTGGCGAGGGTGAGCCCGCCGAGGCCGTGTGCGGCGATGATGGCAAGGGGGGTTGCGCTCGGGGATAGTGGTTTTTCTGTCCAGGCTGTGACGGCAGCGGGGGTGTGGGTGAGCAGGACGATGAGGGCATCGATGGCGGCGGCTTCTGCTTCGGTGAGTGGCGCATCGTCCATGGTCCAGCCTGTGCCTGCGCGGGCGAGATGGAGGGTGCTGCCTGATGGGAGGGTCAGCGTGAGGGACTGGATGTCTGTGGGCTGGGCGGAGAGTGCACGGCGGGCGATATAGAACGCGGGCCGGCGGACGAGCTCGGTGATGCGTGTGGCATCAATGGCGGTATGGAGCGGGCCGAGTGTGGGCTGGGCGTTGGCACTCTGTGGATCGTCGGGTGCGGTTGTTGTTGCTTGAAGTGAGACGGGGATCTGGCCGCTCTGGGTGGTGGGGCCTGTGGTGGCGAGGGTGTGGGTGGTAGTTTCTGTGGTGAGAGAGCCGTCGGGGGGGGGGCGGCGGGTCGTGGCGGTAAGGGTGATGGTGGTGGTGTCGGCGTATGGGGAGTCGGGTTCGGTGCTGCGAGCCGGTGCTTGGGGGTTGGCAAAGGGGAGTGTCTGGAGGCCAGCGAGCAGCTCGGTGATGAGCGAGGTCTCGGCGGGTGCTGCGAAGGGGGCCTCGATGCGCCAGCCCGAGGCAGAGCGGGTGATGGTCATGGTCTGGGCAGCCGAGGGGACGGTGATGGCTGTGACCTGGCCTTGGATGCCGGCAAAGGCGCGCTGGTCGAGCCATTGGAGGAGGCCTCCGGTCGTGAAGAGGCGGGGGAGCTCGTCTGTGGTGATGAAGGGTGTGGGCTCGGTTGTGGATTCGTCTGAGACGAGGATGACAGCACGGCCGCCGAGAGAGACCGCAGGCAGAGCGAGGGTTGCGGTGCTTCCGGGTTCGCTGGTGATGGTGAGCGTTGTGGATGCAGGTGGGGGGGCTTCGGTCGCGGGGAAGCCGGTGATGCGGTCGAGGATGCGGAGGAAGGCGCGGACGCGGCTGGTCGAGGCGGGCCAGTTGATGTCACTGGGGAGTTGGACCTGCCAGCTGTCGGGGGCTTGGCGGGTAAGCCTTTGGGTGGAGCCGTCGGTGAGGCGGACCTCGATCGCAGCGACCTCGCTGGGGGGGAAGGGGACCAGACGGGTGGAGTTTGTCGTGGGGTCGGGCTGCAGTGGGATGAGCAGTGCGCTGAGGCCCAGGCAGATGAGCATGACCAGGACGAGGGCGGTGATGACTTGGGAGCGGGTCACGGGTTGAGTGTATGGGGTCGGCTGGGAGCTCGTTGTCGAGTCGTGGCGGGGCAGCCACTGGCAGATTCAGCCATCGACGACGGTATTGCGCAGCACGCCGATGTGTTCGATCTCGACTTCGACGGTGTCCCCGGCTTTGAGGTAGGCGGGGGGGGTGCGGGCCATGCCGACACCGCCGGGGGTACCGGTGAGGATGAGCGTGCCGGGGAGGAGGGTGGTGCCACGCGAGAGTTCGCTGATGAGCGAGGCGACGGGGTGGATCATGTTTGCGGTGGAGTCCTGCTGCATGACGGTGCCATTGACGCGGCAGAGGATGCGGAGGTCTTGGGGGTCTTCGATATCATCTGGGTTGACGAGCTTTGGGCCGAGGGGGCAGAAGGAGTCGAAGCTTTTGCCTCGGCAGAACTGCCCGCCTGCGCCTTTCTTTTGCCACCAGCGGGCGGAGATATCGTTGCAGCAGGTGTAGGCGAGGACGAAGTCGAGGGCGCGTTCGAGGGGGATATTTCGCATGGGTGTGGGTGGTGCGGCCCGTGGCCCCAGCGGCGGTGAGCCGAGGATGATGCCCAGCTCGGCCTCGAAATCGACCTGGTTTGGGCCGCCGGTGGCTTCGTCTCGGCAGATGGGGGGGATGACGATGTCATCGCCATCAAGACAGGCGGCTGCCGGGTTTTTGGTGAAGATCATCGGGCGGTCGGGGGCGGTCTCGCCCTGCTCTTTGGCGTGCTCGTCGTAGTTTCTTCCGATGCCGATGATGTGGGTGATGGGGAGGGCCGAGCCGTCGGGCATGTCGATGCCAACGCCGTGGGTGAGGTGGGTGAGTTCCATGGTGGTGGAGTGTACGCGGGGTGTGGGGGTGTTGGGGGTGTGGGTGCTACTTCTATGGAGACCTGTTGGGAGTCAGTTAAGGTGTCAGTCAGTTAAGGTGTCAGGAATGCCCTGTAGAAAAGCTCCGTCCTGAGCCGATTTGAGATGTATGAGCACCGTCAGCAAGTCACCACGGAAGGTGGCGGCGGTCGCATTGGCCGTCGGTGACAGGATGTTGCCACGCTACGGCCATCGA
>JAJRZG010000148.1 GCA_024275365.1 Planctomycetota bacterium
CGCCGAACGCCGAACGCCGAACGCCGAATATGGTATCGCTGTACCGTCCATGACGAAAGCGTAATCTTTCGTCCTGTACCCGTCAAAGCGCGATGTTAGATTTGGGGAGACTCGCCCTGCCAACACAGAGCGGAACGGCTCTTGCAGACCCCCCTGTTCCGGGGATGTTTTCGGCAATTGCCACAAAGTTGTGTTTCGCAGTTTGGGGCAGCGACTCGTCATAAGTGTCTGTCAGTGAGTTGCTTACATCAAAGACTGCCACAGATTCTCACCTTTGGATCCCACAGATTTGTGTGATGATTGCTCGAAAGAAATAATCTATTGACCCGCGACTTACGACTGAAACGCATTGCGAGAACAACTCGTGTGTTCCTATGAGCCTTGTGCGCAGACACAGGTCTGCGCTCTGCCTGTGACAATCGGCCATCCACAAACCCGAGCTTGCGCTCGGAGCTCGTAGAGACGCACACGAACCTTCCGCCCTTTGGGACAAACAGCCAGTGGCACGATGGCCGGGCACACCGATCATGCACCCGCCGGGCTGAGGGAGTGGCGCCTCGTGCAGGGTGGACCCGGCCATGCCTTTGGGGCCATGTCCGAACACACGCCGACAACCTCGTGCATTCTCGGACAGGCCAATAAAAACAGGCCTGCAAGCCCGGGCGCGAATGTGCGCGCCCTCCCCGTGGAAAATGCACGCTCCCCCGTCGCGCGCGCAGGCTCCCTCGTGGAAAATGCAGGCTCCCCCGTGCGACGAGTCAACGCCCCCGCGCGACGGGGGAGCCCGCGCGCGCCACGGATCGACGAGTGCGCGGGACGGGTCGATGCCCCCACGCCACGGGTCGATGAGTGCGCGGGAAGAGTCGACGAGTGCGCATCACCAAGCGGCGAGTGCGCGGGGTGTCTGAGCCGCTGCGCGCGGGCGAGACGCCCACGCCACTGTCGGGTGCCGATTGGACTCCGGTAGCGAGTCTCAAAAACTTAGATACGACCGATGAAGTGCGTGCCGGCTTCTCCTGCCAGGGCATCGCTGAGGCGGTCTGGGCTGGTGATGAGCCCTCGGGCGCCGCCATCGAGCAGGAAGTCGTGGACCGCCTGCACCTTTGGGCCCATCGAGCCGGGGGGGAAGTGCCCGGCCTTGATGTATTGCGCGCACTCGGCAAGCGTCACCGCGCCGAGAGGCCTGGGGTCGGGGCTCTGGTAGTCGAGGTAGACACAATCGATATTGGTGAGGATGAGCAGCAGGTCCGCTCGTATTTCTGTCGCCAGCACACCCGAGGTGCGGTCCTTGTCGATGACGGCCTCGACGCCCTCGTAGTCGCCCGATGCAGTCTTGCGGACGGGGATGCCGCCGCCGCCTGCTGCCACGACGATGTGCCCGCGGGCGGCTGCCTCGCGGATCATGTCCTGCTGGATGACCTTGCGAGGGAAGGGGGAGGGCACGAGGCGTCGCCAGCCACGCCCTGCATCTTCGCCGACGATCCAGTCGAACTCTTTTTCTCGCTGGCGGGCGTCGGCCTCGCTCAGGAAGGGGCCAACGGGTTTGGTCGGATTCTCAAACGCCGGGTCGTCGGCATCGACGATGACCTGGGTGATAACGGTCACGACGAACCGCCGGATATCCCGTTTGCGCAGGCTGTTGAGGAGCGCCTGCTGCAGGTAGTAGCCGAGGCTGCCCTCGGTCTGGGCGACATGCACATCGAGCGGGAACCCCGGGAGCTCGTCGCGGGAGCGCTCGTCCTGTTCGAGCAGGACGCCGACTTGCGGGCCGTTGCCGTGGGTGATGACGACCTGGTAGCCGCGTTCGACGAGGGTCATCAGGCTCTCGCAGATGCGGGCGGCGTTGCGGAGGTGGTCTTCGTGCCCGCCACCCTCGCCGTGCTGGACGAACGCGTGGCCACCGAGGGCGACCACGACGGTCGGGTCCGCCGAGCGGGGGCTGGTGTGTGTGCTGGTATGTGATGCGTCGGGAGGCACGGGGTACCATATACATCAGAAGACTTGGCGACGAGAACCCGTTGGGCATATCGTCCCTATTACAGGAGGTCATGCGTATGTCACAGCGACGGGTACTTATCCTCGGGGCAGCGGGACGCGACTTTCACGATTTCAATCTGATCTTTCGAGATGATCCGGGGGTCGAGGTGGTCGCCTTCACCGCGACCCAGATCCCCAAGATCGACGGCCGGTGCTATCCCGCCGAGCTGGCGGGGCCTCACTATCCCAACGGCATCCCCATCGAGCGCGAGGAAGACCTCGAACGACTGATCGCTGAGCACAGTGTGGATGAGGCCGTCTTCGCCTATTCCGATGTGCCGTATGCGCATGTCATGCACCTCTGTTCCCGCGTGATGGCGGCCGGGGCCGACTTTAAACTTCACGGTCTCGACAAGCTCATGCTCCCCTCGCCGGTGCCGGTGATCGCGGTCACGGCTGTGCGCACAGGTTGCGGCAAGAGCCCGACGACACGGTACCTCGTCCGTGCGCTCAAAGAGAGCGGCCGAAAGGTCGCCGTCGTCCGCCACCCGATGCCTTATGGCGACCTTGCCAAGCAGGCGGTGCAGCGGTTCGAGACGATCGCCGACCTCGACAAACACGAATGTACCTTCGAGGAACGCGAGGAATACGAATCGCACATCGAAGAGGGGACCATCCTCTACGCGGGCGTCGATTATGCAGCGATCCTCAAGCAGGCAGCTGCTGAGGCGGATGTCGTCTTCTGGGATGGCGGCAACAACGAC
>JAJRZG010000149.1 GCA_024275365.1 Planctomycetota bacterium
AACCCGCCGCAGACGAGCGGATGGAGCCGAATCGCGTTGCCCTCGACAAGCACCGGCTCGAACGCCTGGATACCCATCCGGTGCAGCGTCGGCGCGCGGTTGAGCATCACCGGGTGCTGATAGATCACCTCTTCGAGGATGTCCCACACCTCGGGGTCGCGGCGTTCGAGCATCCGCTTGGCGCTCTTGATCGTGTCGGCCAGGCCGTGCTCTTTGAGCTTGCGGATGATGAAGGGCTGGTAGAGTTCAAGGGCGATCTTCTTGGGCAAGCCACACTGCCAGAGCTTGAGCTCGGGGCCGACGACGATGACCGACCGGGCCGAATAATCGACGCGCTTGCCGAGCAGGTTCTCGCGGAAGCGGCCCTGCTTGCCCTTGATCATGTCGGTCAGTGATTTGAGCGCACGGTTCGATGAGCCGAGCACCGGCCTCCGGCACCTGCCATTGTCAAAGAGGGCATCGACCGCCTGCTGGAGCATCCGCTTCTCGTTGCGGATAATCACCTCGGGGGCGTTGAGGTCCATCAGCTTCTTGAGGCGGTTGTTGCGGTTGATGATGCGGCGGTAGAGATCGTTCAGATCGCTCGTCGCAAAGTTCCCGCTCTCAAGCAAGACCAGAGGCCGAAGGTCCGGCGGAATGACCGGCACAACATCCATAATCAGCCAGCCCGGATCGTTCTCCGAGTGCCGGATCTGCTCGATAAGCTTGAGCCGCTTGGCATAATCGGTGATCTTCTGCTTTGACCGCGTCGCCTTGAGGTCAGCCCGGATCTGCTCGGCCTCGGCATCAAGATCTATCCGCTCGATCAACTCACGGATCGCATCGGCACCCATCGTCGCGCTAAAGGCGTTGCCATACTGCTCGACCGCGAGCCGATGCTCGTCCTCGGTCATCACCTGCTTGAAGGTCAGCTCGGTATCACCCGGATCAATCACCACATAATCCTGGTAATAGATGCATTTTTCGAGGTCGCTGGTCTTCATCCCCATCAGCGTGCCGAGCCTGCTGGGCAGACTCTTGAAGAACCAGATATGCACGATCGGACTTGCGAGGTTGATGTGCCCCATGCGCTTGCGCCGCACCCGCGAGTGCGTCACCTTCACGCCGCAGCGGTCGCAGATGATGCCCTTGTATTTGGTGCCGCGATATTTGCCACAGGCGCACTCGTAGTCGCGCTCGGGCCCGAAGATGCGCTCGCAGAACAGCCCGTCTTTTTCGGGCCGATAGGTGCGATAGTTGATCGTCTCGGGTTTCTTGACCTCGCCGTACGACCACGCACGGATGTCGTTGGGCGACGCGAGTGTCACCTTGACAGAGGAATAGTCATTTACCCGCTCGTATACATTCTCAGCCATGCGTGCTCACCCATTTATACAGACCAACGGCCCAAATCTTCAGCCAAAAGCCAGAATCAGCCCAGCCACAACTCCAACCGACGCGTGTATAATGAAAATATCGAAGATGCTGTGCGACTCAGTTCCGATCTCATCCATATTCGATCTATCAATTCTCACGCCCGCGTGATAGAGGTCTTGAGGAAATCTACCGAAACCATCAATTGTGGAAAGCAGTCGAATACCAATCGAACTGAGCAGTACCGCCATCACGACACGGACAGCCATCCACAACCCAGGAAACACCGCACCAATCCCGACGATCAGTGCTATTGGCGGAAAGACGCCGACAATCAGCCCGTAGAGGGGATCCAAATGCCATCGCAGCCGCCGTCTTATTGACATTCATCACGCCTCTCAAAGCAAACTCCCCGCCTCCAGCCGCCGTTTCTCCATCGTGATGTTCATGCCCAAGCCCTTGAGTTCGTTGCAGAGCACATCAAACGCCACCGGCATCCCCGCTTCGAGCGTGTTGGTGCCTCGGACCATCGATTCATAAATCTTGGTCCGGCCTTCGACATCATCGCTCTTGACAGTCAGGAGTTCCTGCAGGATGTAGGCAGCGCCGTAGGCCTCAAGCGCCCACACTTCCATCTCGCCGAAGCGCTGCCCGCCGGTGCGGGCCTTGCCGCCCAGAGGCTGCTGGGTGATGAGCGAGTAGGGGCCGGTCGCCCGGGCGTGGATCTTGTCATCCACGAGGTGGTGGAGCTTGAGCACATACATGTACCCGACCGAGGTCTTCTGGTGGAACGCCTCGCCCGTGCGGCCGTCAAAGAGCTGAATCTTGCCGCCCTTGGGCATGTTTGCCAAAAGCTCCCGAGGCCCGGGCCAGGTGCCCGTCTCCTCATAGTGCGCGAGTTTCGTCTTCACATGCTCGTTGGCTTCCGCGATCGCCGCATGGACCTCGCCTTCGGTTGCCCCGTCAAAGACGGGCGTCACCGCCTGGAAGCCCAGCACCTGGGCTGCCCACCCGAGGTGCAACTCGAGAATCTGCCCGACATTCATTCGGCTGGGCACACCCAGCGGGTTGAGCAGCACATCAACAGGTGTGCCGTCCTCCATGAAGGGCATGTCCTCCTCGGGCACAATCCGACTGATCACACCCTTGTTGCCGTGCCGACCAGCCATTTTGTCGCCGACCGAGAGCGTCCGCTTGCTCGCCAGATAGACCTTGACCATCTCGAGCACGCCGGTGGGCA
>JAJRZG010000150.1 GCA_024275365.1 Planctomycetota bacterium
CTTCCGCTTGACCTCTCGCAGCGAGGTCCGCCCGAAGGACCGGAGCTTGAGTAGCTCGGGTTCGGTCCGCTGGACGAGCTGGGCGACCAGGTCGATCCGGGCCGATTCGAGGCAGTTGCTCGCCCGGACACTGAGCTCGAGATCACCGATGGGCATGTTGAGCTTGCGGATGAGTTCTTCATCCACACTTGCTGCGGCGGCCGCCTCTTCGGAGACCCGTTCCTCGCCCAGCTCGGCGTACTGCACGAAGGGGTTGAGGTGCTTGCGGAAGATCTTGCCTGCTTCGACGAGTGCCATCTCGGGCGTGACCGTCGCGTCGGTCCAGATCTCGAGTGTGAGCTTGTCGTAGTAGGTCCGCTGCCCGACACGGGTACTCTCGACATTGTACCGGACACGCTGGACGGGTGAGAAGATTGAATCGACATAGATGATGCCAATCTCCTGCTCTTCCTCATCCTCGTAATGCTCACTGGCGGGCGTATACCCCCGGCCCTTGGCGACGGTGAACTCCATCTCGAAGTCGATCTCGTCGGTGAGGGTTGCGATCAGGAGGTTTTTGTTGAGGATCGTAATCGCGGCATCGGCCTCGATCATGTCGGCGGTGATCTCGCCGGGGCCTCGTACTGCGAGGCGCATCGTCTTGGGCTCATCGGTGCTGAGCTTGACAACCAGGCTCTTGACATTGAGCACGATGTCTGTGACATCTTCGAGCACGCCGGGGATCGAGGTAAACTCGTGGTCTGCGCCCGTGATCTTGATGCTGGTGACCGCAGCACCCTCGAGCGAGCTGAGCAGCACTCGGCGCATGCCGTTGCCCACGGTTGTGCCAAAGCCCCGCTCAAAGGGTTCAATGCTGAATCGGCCAAAGGTCTCACCACGGAACTTGGTGTCCTTGACCACACGGCTGGGAAGTTCGAGTCCACGCCAACGGATGCGCATCGCATCACCTCACTATTCCGACGGTCGCCCTTGTGCGTCTCGGCCTGGTCTCTCGGAAATCGCTGCCCCGTCGGTGGGCAGCGTTCCTTCTTGACCGGGCCGGGTGAAACTGGAGTCTGGGGCTTTGCGCTCATCGCACCGCTCCAGAAGTCGGCACGAGCCCCGAAATCGCGTAAAAACTAGACCCGGCGACGCTTGCGAGGGCGGCACCCGTTGTGGGGGATCGGGGTCCGGTCTTCGATCGCTGTCACGCGGATGCCACAGCTTGCAACACCCGTCACAGCCGCCTCTCGCCCGGCACCAGTGCCGGTGATGCGGACCTCGACCTCGCTCATGCCCATCTTGCGGACCTTCTGGCCAACCTGCTCACCGGCGCGTGTGGCGGCAAACGGGGTAGCCTTGCGTGCGCCCTTAAACCCGATCGTGCCTGCGGAATCCCATGCGAGGGTTTCGCCAGCCATATCGGAGATGGTCACGATGGTGTTGTTCTGTGTCGCCTTCACATGCACAATGCCACGGGTGACATTCTTGCGAATCTTCTTTGCTTTCTTTGCCTGCTTTGCCATACTCGCCTCGCCAACAAGAGAGCCCATTGATCGGGCTGCTCAGATAAATCAGTGACCCTTGACGCCCTTCTTGCCTGCCACGGTCTTCTTGCGACCCTTGCGTGTGCGTGCGTTGCAGCGGGTGCGCTGCCCGCGCGTCGGCAGGCCACGACGATGCCGATCACCGCGATAGCTGCGGATATCCTTGAGCCGCTGCACATTCTGGGAAACCTGACGACGGAGGGCACCCTCGACGAGGTACCCCGTATCGATGATCGAGTTGATCTGCGCAACCTGCTGCTCGGTGACCTCGTTGGCCCGGGTGTCTGGATCGATACTCGCCTCGGCAAGGATATTGGATGCAAACTTGGGACCGATCCCGTGGATGTACTGCAGCGCGTACAGGATCTTTTTCTTTTCCGGCACATCCGTGCCCGCGATTCGTGGCATTTTCAGCCCTTTCCTGTTCAGGTACCCCGTAAAGGGATCAGCCCTGGACTTGCTTGTGCTTCGGATCCGCCTTGCAGATCACCCGCACCTTACCCTTGCGGCGGACGATCTGACACTGGTTGCAAATCCGCTTGACGCTTGCTCTGACCTTCATCGCTCGCCCCCATTGTGGGTGGGTTTGCTCTCACACAATCACTCCTGCTGCTCGGTGCAACAGGTGCCCGCCGCCATCGACAGCGTGTGGGCTGGGATACTAGACCGCCCCCCTCTGCTTGTCACCCCTGACCCCCACGAGCGTGCTTGATAATCCTGGGATTCCAGGCCCCTTCACAACCCGAACACCCGCATTTGGGGCTCGATACAGGGTGTTACCGGGCACTAATGGCGGTAGGTGATCCGGGCCTTGGTCAGGTCGTAGGGGCTCAGCTAGACTGTGACCCGGTCGCCGGGCAGAATCCGGATGTAGTGCATCCGCATCTTGCCCGAGACATACGCGAGAATCTCGGTCTCCTGCTCGTTGGGCAGACGGACCTTGAACATCGCGTTGGGAAGAGCCTCGATGACTGTTGCCTCGAATGTAAACTTATCGTCTTGCTTGACCATGCACTCCCCGACCTCTCGGCCGGACCTTTCTACGACCCCTTGCCCTCGTGACAAGGGAGACGGACTATAGACCATCGCTTTCTCTCATACACCCTCCAGGCAAGCCTAGTATGCGTGTACCCTGTCGGGTGATTGCAATCATTCGCTCGATGTGGCACGCTGGGGAGCCGTCAGCGGTGCGGACAGACCAGCCGTCCGAGGCGTGTTCGACCCTGCCGGGGAGCCCGACCACGATGGGCTCGATCGTCAGCACCATGCCGGGCATGAGCAGAAAGTCGCCTTGGTCACCTGCACGCACCCCATACCCCGCCCTCGGTGGCTCATGGAGCACACGCCCCACGCCATGCCCGGTAAAGCCGGGCAGAACCATGCACTCGTGAGCTGTCACAACTGAGCGTACAACCCGGGCAACACTCGACCACCACACACCCGGGCCGCACTCTCGGACTGCCCCCGCGACCGCGCAGCGGCACGCCCGGAGCAGACGCTCGGCTGTGTGTGTCGCATCGGTTCCCTGTATGACACCCGGCACGACCAGACTCTCGGCGACATCACCATACCAGCCATCGAATTCGACACCGACATCGACCGTGACCAGGTCGCCTGCTGCGAGGACACGACCTCCTGGTGGTGTGTGGACCGCCTCCTCGTTGACAGAGATACACGCCGGGCCATGGAAGGGTGTCGCAACCCCGGGCACGCAGTAACCATCAAATGCCGGGCGTCCCCCACTGCACTCGATCAGGGAGCGAATAACATCACCAACTTCAGAAGTGAGCACTCCTGTGTGCGCTGCAGCAAGCCCAGCCCGTGCTGCGGCCCAAGCCAGGTGTGCTGCGCGGTCGAGTGCGTCGATATCGCGGGGTGATCGCAGCACGACCCAGCCAGGTCGAAGGGCTTTTGGAGGGTTGGGTTGAATGTTCACAGCTGGCTGGAGGGTCAGCGCATGCGAGGTGATTTGGATTCTTCACCGCCGAGGAACCCGGAGTAGTTACGCATCAGCAGGTTGGCCTCGATCCGTTGGAGCAGATCGAGCGTCACACTGACGACGATGAGCAGCCCTGTGCCGCCGAGAAACTGCGTCACCGCAAAGTCGATATTGAGGCTCTTATTCACCACCATCGGCAGGACCGCGATGATCGACAGGAACCCGGCCCCGACATAGGTAATGCGCCCGATGACCGACTCGAGATACTCGGCCGTACGAGGTCCAGGACGGAGCCCGGGGATAAACGAGCCGTGGTCGCGGAGCTGCTTTGCCATATCTTCAGGATTGAACTGGACGGTGACCCAGAAGAAGCTGAAGAAGTAGACCATGATGATGTAGACGATGACATAGGGGAACTCGCCCATCTGGAACCATCCACCCAGAGCCTGGAGCGCCCCGACCCACCAGCCATCGCCCGCATCTCGGGCAGCTGTCCCGATTGCTTCGAGGATGACTGAGGGGAAGATCATCAGCGAGCTTGCGAAGATGATCGGCATGACACCAGAATGGTTGACGCGCAGCGGCAAATACGAACGCTGCCCGCCATAGACCCGTCTGCCCCGGGTGTGCTTGGCTTGCTGGATGGGGATCCGCCGCTGGGCGACCGTCAGCAATACCGCCCCACCGACGATCAGCACAAAGCCTCCCGCGAGCATGAGGATACCCAGGGCATTGAGCCCGTCGGCACCTGTGGAGTCGTAGCTCTGCGCGAGGGTATTGATGGCGTTGGGCATGCCTGTCAGGATGCCGGCGGTGATGATCATCGAGACACCGTTGCCGATGCCGAAGCGGTCGATCTGTTCGCCGAGCCACATGAGGAAGACGGTACCGGCTGTGAGCGCACTGACGGCTGTCAGCCACCAGATCGGGTTGTTGGCATACTGGGGCATAACCAACCCGCTTGCCTTGATATAGGACAGCCAGCCGATGGCCTGGACGATACAAAGCCCCACGGTGGCGTAACGCGTCCACTCCTGAATCTTTGCGCGACCAGAGGGGCCTTCATCCTGAATCTTTTTGAGTGCAGGAGAGGCAGACGAGACCAGTTGGAAGATAATCGAGGCGGTGATATACGGCATGATCCCCAAGCCGAAGATCGTCGATTGGCTGAATGACCCGCCCGAGAAAATGGCGACATACTGCGCAGCACGCCCGGCGGCACTGTCGGACTCGACTGCCGTCTTGAAAAACTGGATCATGCTGCTCTGGTCAACACCGGGGAGCGGAATCCAGAACCCGATCCGATAGACCACGAGCATGCCGAGTGTGAACAAGAGCTTGTTGCGAAGCTCTTTGACCTGGAACACATGGAGGAGTGTTCTGAACATCTCGCCTCTTTCTTGCGGGCCGACCGGACCGGCCGACCATCTCGATCGACCTCATAGTGTCAGAGCCACCCGCCCGCGTGCCCGGCTGCACTCTCACAGTCCGAGCCCGGTCGGTGTGCTCACTTCTTCTTGGACTTGCCCCGGCGGAGCTTCTTCGTCAGATTCTTTGGGGATCGGTCGTCGCTGTTGCGGTCGATGCCCCGGACCATATCGCGGCGGGTGCCGGTCTCGTTGATCGAGCCCCACGCTTCAAGCACATGCTTGCGGGCAGAGTCTGTGACGCGGCTTGCGGTGATATCGAGCTTGATGCCGAGTGTCTCGGCTTCGCCCAGATCGCCGAGGATCTTGAGGTCGCGGCTGGTGTCACGGAGCAGACCCGCCTTGATCAGAGTCTCGGCGTTGATCGTGCCGCCCTTGGCAAAGTCGGGATGAGCGACGATATCGCCAAGATTGACGATGAAGAACCGGACCTTGAACTGGGCGTTGGTAAACCCGAACTTGGGCATCCGCCGGAAGTAGGGCATCTGCCCGCCCTCAAAGGCAGCGGGTGCCGAGTAGCCCGACCGGCTGCCCGAGCCCTTGTGCCCGCGCCCGGCCTGCTGGCCTTGGCCCGAGCCGTGCCCGCGACCGATGCGTTTGCGGGTCTTGTACTTCCCCGCGAGGGATGTGATGTCATGAATCATCATCGTTCTGCACTCCAGCAGCGTTTGGCTGCTCGCTATCCTGAGAAATCTGTGTTAACTCTGCCCTGCATCGCCCGCTGGGGCTGCGGGGGTTGCCGGGGCTGCGGGCTTGTCGGCACTTGCCGTCGGTGCGGGAGCTTCTGTGGGTGCTGGCTGCTGCGCAGGAGCGTTGCCCCCACCGCCGCCGTACCCTCCCCGGCCTCGTCCGCCACCGCCACGGCCACCGCCACGACCGCCGCGACCGCCACGCCGTTGGTCCTGGCCGACGGTGTTGACCGGGCCACGCATTTTCTCGGTGCTCGAGGCTGTGGGCATAAAGCGTTGCCCGCGTTCGATCTTGGCCTCGATCTCGGTGGTCCCGAGGTCCTGGTCGCGGATGCCCTCGATGTCTTCCTTGGTCCGCAGTCGGCTGATGCCATCAAAGACCGCCCGGATCATATTCACCTTGTTGGTTGAGCCGTAACACTTGGTGAGGCAGTCGGTGATGCCCGCTGCTTCGAGCACCGTGCGGACCGTGCCGCCAGCGATGACACCCGTGCCGGGCGAGGCGGGGATCATCCTCACCCTGCTTGCGCCGAAGCGACCTTCCACCTCGTGGGGGATGGTCGATCCGACGCGGGGCACACGAACGATCGCCTTTCGTGCATTTTTCTCGGCCTTTTCGATCGCGGTTGGCACTTCCTTGGACTTGCCGTGCCCGAACCCGACCTTGCCGTTCCTGTCGCCAGCCACGACGAGCGCACCGAAACTGAACCGCCGACCGCCCTTGACAGTCGCAGCCGTTCGGAAGATCCCGAGCGTCTCGGTATCTAACTGGGAACCTTTGTCTTCCATCATCTTGCCCATGTGCTCAACCGCCTTGATACCCGTGCGAACCGGGCCTGGTGTATGCGTGTCTGATCCTTCTAGAACTCGAGCCCGCCCTTGCGTGCTGCGTCACCGAGTGCCTTGACCCGGCCGTGATAGCGGAACCCGCCGCGATCAAACGCGACCGCCTTGATGCCCGCTGCCGATGCCCGCTCAGCGATGACCTCCCCGACCGCTTGTGCTGCCGAGACATTGCCGGTCGCATCAGCACTTAACCCCTTGTCGCGGGTCGAGGCTGCTGCCAGCGTGGTCCCGGCCAAGTCGTCAACCACCTGAACATAGATGTGGTTGAGTGAACGGTAGACGCTCATGCGGGGGCGGGTTGGTGTCCCGATCACGCGCTTGCGGATACCCGTGCGACGCCGGGACCGACGAACATGTTTCTGCTTTTGCCTATCCATTCCAATGACCTCGTGCTGGGGCTCGTCTGAGCCCTCACCTGTGCTGCATGATTCTTAGGCCCCGAATGCCTTGCCCTGTTTGCGGCGGATCACTTCATCCGCGTACTTCACACCCTTGCCGTTGTAGGGCTCTGGCTTGCGTTTGGACCGCATCGCCGAGGCAAACTGCCCGACAGCCTGCTTGTCAGAGCCGCTGATCTTGACGATCTGCTTCTGCACATCAATCGTCAGCCCCTGTGGGATATCCATAATCACGGGCTTTGCATACCCGAGCTGGAGCTTGAGCTGTTGGCCGGCGACCTGCGCCCCCCAGCCGACACCGACGATCTCCATCGTCTTCTCATAGCCATCGGTCACGCCGACGACCATGTTCTGGATGAGCGACCGGGTCAGGCCCCAGTAGGCCCGCACCTTGCGGTTCTTCATGTCGCCTTCATCAATACCGCAGCGGACCTCTTTGGCACCGTCGTCATATTCGACGCTGACCTCGGGGCGGTGGGTCATGCTGAGCGAGCCCTTGGGGCCATCCACTTTGACCAAGCGGTCGGCAATGCCGACCTTCACCCCGCTCGGGATGCTCACTGGTTTCTTTCCGATCCTTGACATGGTCTGTCCTCTATCATCCGGCCGGGCAGCACCCGGCGGGGATTCCAGTCCTTCGTGCTTATTCCACCGTGCAGAGCAGCTCGCCACCGACCCGCTCTTGGCGGCACTTGCGATCACTCAGCACACCCTTGCTCGTTGAGACGACCGCGATGCCCAGCCCCTGGACCGGGCGCGGGATGTCGTCAACACCCATGTACCGTCGGCACCCGGGCTTGCTCTTTCGGGTCACGCGGATGATGAGGGGCTCGCCGAGGTCGCTGTACTTGAGCTGCACCTTGATCTGCCCTTGCTTGCCATCCTCGATCGTGTCGTAGCCGAGGATATACCCCTCGCTTTGCAACACACCGAGGATGCCCCGGTTGACCTTGCTGTTCATGACCACGGTTGTTTTCGCGCGGTTGCGTACCGCGTTGCGAACCCGGGTCAGCATGTCTGCGATTGGATCACTGAGCGTCATCGTTCGTTTCCGCCTGATGCCTTGGTGTGTCGGAAGCTCATTCTTGCTCCCGCTGTGCACACCGTTGTTGTTACTGCCATCTGAAATCTCTATCCGTTATGCCCGGCTGCCCGCTGAGGACAAGCCAAGGGTTTACCAGCTTGCCTTTCTCATGCCCGGAATCTTGCCCTCAAGGGCGAGCTTGCGGAGCATGATGCGGCTGATCCGGAACTTGCGGTAGTTCCCGCGCGGACGCCCGGTCAGCTCGCACCGGCGGACTTTCCGCGTCGAAAACTTGGGTGTCCGGTTGCTCTTGGCGATCTGGGCTTTGGTTGCCATCGGTACCTCGTCTCAATCTGCTCGGCCCGCGTCAGTCGCGGGGGTTGATTCGGTCAGTTCTCATCAATCTTGGTGAACGGCATCCCGAGCTCTTCGAGCATAAAGGCGCTCAGCTCGGGGTTTGAGTTCGCAAAGGAAAGGTTGATATTCATGCCGTGGGTGAAGTTCACCTCGGCCATGTTGATCTCGGGGAAGACACCCTGCTCGGTCAGGCCCATCGAGTAGTTGCCCTGACGATCAAACGCCTTGCGGGACAACCCGCGAAAGTCCTTGATTCGCGGCGTCGCAAGGTGGATGAGCCGATCGAGGAAGTGCCACATCTGATCGCGACGGATCGTCACCATCGCGGCTGTCTCGTAGCCCTCACGCACCTTGAAGTTCGAGACCGACTTCTTGGCCTTGAGCATCACGGGCTTCTGGCCGGTGATCGTAGTCAATGTCTCAAGCACAGTGCTCTTGATATTTGGCGGGATTTTGGTCCCGTCGAGGTGGCGCCCCATATTCACATTGACGGTGATCTTCTCAAGTGTGGGCTGGGCCATGCGGTTCTTGACACCAAACTTCTCGGCGATCGCGCCACGGACCTCGGTCTCGAACTTTTTGCGGAGCCCAGAGGCCCCCGCAGGTGGGCCTTCGAGTTCCTTGCCCTTCTTTTTCTTGTCTTTCGCCATCGCGTCTATCCCGACCTTTCAAGCTGTTGATCTGCCAGCGGTTTCCATCCGCAAGCCAGCGTGTGCTCTCTTTGTTACTTGCGTGGCCCGCAGACCACACTGAGTTCCTTGCCCCCGCGTGCTGCCACGCGGACCTTGCTGCCGTCGTCTTTGGTCTCAAACCGCACCCGTGTCGGCTTGCCATCCACGACGGGGCTGACATTGCTGATGTGGATCGCCGATTCCTTGGTGTAGATCCCGCCTTGGGGGTTTTTCTGCGTGGGCTTGAGGTGCTTGGTCCGCATCGCTATGCCCCGGACGATGACTCGGTCCTCCTTGGGATACACGCGGATGACTTCACCGATCTTGCCCCGGTCCGAACCCTGTGTCACGATGACCTGGTCCCCTTTGCGTACATGCTTTGGCATATCACACCACCTCCGAAGCGAGCGAAACGATCTTCATGAAGTTTTTCTCGCGGAGCTCACGGGCGACAGCCCCGAAGATCCGCGTCCCCTTGGGGTTGCGGTCCTCATCGATGAGCACGACCGCGTTGTTATCAAACTTGACATACGAGCCGTCCCGCCTGCGGTACTGCTTGGCCGACCGGACAACAACAGCCCGTGACATATCACCCGGCTTGATGTCGGCCCCGGGCAACGCCTTTTTGATCGAGACCATCACCTGATCGCCGATGGTCGCGGTCTTTCGGCTGTAGCCCCCGCGCCGGGTCGAGCCGCCATACACACGGATGACATAGGCGATCTTCGCGCCCGAGTTATCCGCGACTTCGCATCTGGATTCTTGTTGGATCATCGTTCGTACCAGCCTCTTGTGGTCTACCCGGGAAAGAACCCGTCAGCACCCTCGTGTTCATTCACCGATGCCGCGGCTGATGACACGCACCAACCGCCATGCCTTTGTCTTACTGACCGGGGGACATTCCTCGATCTCGACGGTGTCGCCCAGCCGCGACTCGTTGTTCTCATCGTGGACCTGCAGCACCGACCGTTTGCGGACATACTTGCCATAGAGGGGGTGCTTAGCCTTGAAGGCCACCACCACCTTGCGGGACTTCTCCCGTGCGTCCGACTCGACCACCCCAACGCGGCGGGGGCGGGTGCTTGTGCTCTTGGTTGCCTCGGTCATGCTGCTTCCCTGTGCTGTGTGCCCTTGCTGGGCTTTGACTTGTTCACGCCTTGGCCAGCTGTCGTGCGTGCCGCTCTGTCAGCAGCCTCGCGATGTTCTGCCTCAGCTTTTTGAGCTGCGAAGTGTCTTCCACCTTCTCGGTGACGGTCTGGCTCCGGAGCGTGAAGAGCTTCTCGCGAACCTTGTTGAGCTCGATGCCGATCTCTTCGTCACGCATCTTCCTGATTTCTTCGTTGGTCGCCATCGCCAATCCTCACTCCGGGTCTTATCCGAGACACCGGTTTCATTCGTCTGCTTACACCGAAATCCGTCGACCAACAAACCGGCAACGCACCGGCATCTTCATCGCCACGCGGGCCATCGCCTTGCGGGCATCGTCCTCAGCAACCCCCGTCACCTCATAGAGCATCGTCCCCGGTCGGACGCGGGCTGCCCAGTAGTCCACATCGGCCTTGCCCTTGCCCATGCGGGTTTCGAGCGGCTTCTTCGAGACGGGCTTGTCCGGGAAAATCCGGATAAACAGCTTGCCCTCGCGACCGAGGAAGTGCCTCGCCGCCACGCGACCGGCCTCGATGACATTGCTCTTGAGCCAGCACCCCTCCATCGCCTGGAGACCATAGTCACCAAATGCAACATAGTTGCCCTTGGTCGCCTTGCGATCGCGGGCGCGCCGGAACTCCTTGCGGTACTTCACTCGCTTGGGAATCTTATATGGAGGCATGGTTCAAACTTCCTTCCAACCCATTCTTGCAGGCCTTCACTCTTCGCAGCAAGGCCGATCGTTCGTTCGTTGCATCGGTGCGACTACCTGCGACCCCTCGCCCGGGGTGTCGCACCCGCAGCCAGCGATTTGTGCTCTTCCTCTCGCTGGGTTTCTTCACCGTACAAACCCTTGAAAATCCACGCCTTCACACCGATCACACCGTAACTTGTCATCGACTCGGCAAAGCCGTAATCTATGTTCGCCTGCAGCGTCGAGAGCGGGAGCGCTCCGAGACGGACATCGAGCTTTCGGCTCATCTCGGC
>JAJRZG010000151.1 GCA_024275365.1 Planctomycetota bacterium
GGATGTCTTCGCCTCGCTGGGGGTCGATGCGTTGGCGCTCGCCGGTGTCGAGGCGTTCGGTGCGGAGGCCTCGGAGCCCTCGGAGGCGGGCCTCCTGCGACCACTCGACACCTGCGCGGGCGACGGGGTCGCCGTCGAGGTATCGGCCACGGTCGAGGGGGGCTTTGCGGTCGAGGGTGTTGACCATGGCCCTCTGGGCAAACTCGGGGTCGGCTTCGAGCTGGGCAGCCCGGCGGTCGGTGTCGCTCTTGAGCGGGCGAGAGCCCATCCAGCCGAGAATATGGGCTGCGACGCCCTCGATTTCGAGGGTGAGGGGGGGCAGCGGCGTCTCATCCTCCCACAACGGCGTGGGGAGCGAGTCGCGAGGGAGTGTGACCTTGACCCGGTCGTAGGGGTATTGCCGTTCTTCGCTCCGGCGGACGACGAGCCCGGGGAGGAGGGGGACGACCTCGTCGGTGGCATCGGGGGGCTGGTCTGTTGCGGTCTGGTCAAAGCCGGGGGCGTGGAGGGGGACGAACGAGTCTTGCAGGCGGATGAGGGCAAAGGCGGTCTCGTCGGTGAGGTCACCGACGACATGGGGCTCGCGCTGGGCGGCGATGGGTTGTGCAGCCCGCTCTTCGAGGAGTGCCCGGACCTCTGGCGTGATGGTTCTGCCCTGCTCGAGCTGTTCTTTTTCATAGCGTTTGAGCCTGCGGTCGGTGACGCTTGTGACGGTGCGTTCGACGCGGTCGATGATGGTTGTCTTGCGCTCGGCATAGGTTTGTGCGTCGATGCCGAGTGTGAGCCCGAGGCGGTGCTCCATCGCAGCGACATGCTGTTGGTAGAGGGGGAGGAAGCGGGCGGCGACCTCGTCTCGTTGGTCGGCGGTCAGCAGGGGCCAGGCCTTGGCGTGGACACGGCGGGCGTGGCGGCGGGCCTTCTTTGCAGCCCATGTGCCGCTGAGGACCTCGTAGTTGATGGCGACCTCGTAGCTGGGTCGGTTCTGGGCGAGGATGCGGCCCTTGCGGTCGAGGATGCGGCCACGGACGGTGGGGATGGAGCGCTGGCGGTAGAGCTTGCGCTCAGCCTCGGCGAGGCTCGCCTCGGCGCCGACGACCCCGAGGCGGACCAACTGAGCGGCCATGGCCATCCCGGCAAGGGCGAAGGCGGCCATGAGGAGCATGAGGCGGCGGCGGAAGAGTGCTCGTGGGGTTGGTGAGTGGGCCATGGGGGCATCGGTCTGGTGTGGGTGGTTGTTCTCGGGTGCATGGTATGGATCGGCGGAGTGGGGGCCTGGGGATGAAGGAGGATGGCCGAAGGGGGAGGGCAGAACGCAGAGCACGCAGAGAAAGACGGGAAGGTAGTTTTACTACAGAGGCAAAGAGCCCACAGAGGAGGAGGCGGGCGAGGGCAAGACGAGGACTGTGCCACGGGCGGCTTGCCCGCCCGTGCGGTATGGGCAGGTGCAAGCGACACTGGCGGACGAGCCGCCAGATGGCACAAGGGAAGAGGCTACCAGTGCCACCCGCCGAAGCGTCGGATGCACACATACAAGACTCCCAACCCCAGTGGAGCGGGCGAGACACCAGCCCCATCGATCAGTCCAGCAGAGCCTGAGCAGCACAATCCTATAGAAGCACTTTCTTTGCGTACCTCGTGATGTGGTTGCCTTGTGCGCGGGGTTGTCCGTGTGTTACTTGTGCTGAGTTCGCAGTGTTGGTAACGCACATATGCGACTGGTAGCAACAAGGCTGTCGTGTGTCTTGTGACCTCTTGAAATGGGGAGTGCTATCAATGCGCATATACTTTCAGTCTATCATTCTGTCCGCTCTCTGTATTAACTTTGTATGTCCTGATGTTCTTGCACAAGAGGGATGCAGCACCGTCGAAACCGCGAAACTTCTCAGCCCTCGTGGCGCCCCGGGCGATGAGTTTGGAGCCAGTGTTGCTGTTGAAGACGCTCTTGTTGCTGTCGGAGCACACAAGGACGACCGGTATGGCGAAGATGCCGGTGTGGTTGAGCTCTTTGTCAGCACTGATGGCGGGTGGGTGTATACCGGAGAGCTTGTCCCAGAATACAGCACACCTGGCGCGTATTTTGGGCGTGCGGTGGCGATCGAGGGGGGAATAGTTATGGTCGGTGCTCTTCACGGTGACGGCGCAGAATCGGATACCGGAGCGGTGTATGTCTTCGAACAGGAGGGTGATGTATGGCGACAGACAGCGAAGATCATCGCCAACGACGGTGCCGCTGGTGACAGGTTCGGGCGGTGGGTTGACATCCGCGGCACCACAGTACTCGTCGGAGCATACTATGACGATGATCATGGTGAGAACTCCGGCTCAGTGTATGTTTTTGAGCGACAGGGCAGTGATTGGATGCAAGTTGCGAAACTGCTGCCCGATGACGGATCGCCGTGGGATTTATTCGGCTACAACGCTGTTCTAGGTGATCGAGTCGCCCTCGTCGGGGCACCATGGGACAGCGACAACGGTGCGCAGTCCGGGTCTGTCTATGTGTTTCAGCAAGACGACGATGGTGCCTGGGTATTGACACAGAAGATCACGGCAGAAGACGGAGCCGGATTCGATCGTTTTGGGCGTGGCCTTGTGATTGAAGATGACACAATCATCATTGGAGAGCGAGGGGACGATGATCAAGGCATAGACTCTGGCGCGGTTTATGTATATAAAAGGACAACGAACGGGTGGACCCAAGTATCAAAGCTCTATGCGAAAGATGCCACGGCAGGTGCCCGCTTTGGGCACAGCCTTGATCTCTTTCAGGATCAATTGATCATTGGGGCATGGGGGGCTGGCGGCCACAGTGCAAGTGCGGGAGCAGTCTACATGTTGTCAAGGGAAAACGGCACTTGGAGCCAGGATGTTAAACTTATAGCAAGCGATGGATCTGAAGGTGATGGATTTGGGCGGGATCTATGCATCAACCAAGATGTCGTGGTGGTCGGTTCGAGACATGATGACGACAGTGGGGAAGACTCTGGGAGTGTGTATGTGTTCGAGCAGGTCGGCGTGAACGCATGTCGCCATGACCTTTATCGAGATTGCATCTCAGACACTCGTGATGTCCTTGCTTTCCTTGATGCGTGGGCCGCTGGGGAGCCTCTGGCGGACTGGGACAACGATGGCATCATCAGCATGCATGACTTTGTCGTCTTCGTTAAAGAATGGGCAGATGGGTGCTGATGAATGGTCGATCTAGTTTGGTGGATGAATATCCTCTGGGTGATGAGTACTTTCTGGGGATAGTGGGGTGAGCGTCTCACCCGCCCGACAAACCAGGTTCGTGTTTGGTATGCTCCTGTCATGCCTGAGCCCACCCCTGCCAACCACCACCTCGCCATCCTCCGCAAGCCCTACCTCGACCTGATCGTGATGGGTCTCAAACGCCGGGTGCCCCGAAATCGGGTGCCACTACTCGTCGCAACTCCGCCTTCTCTCACTCTACTCCATTCCTCTGCGGCGCAGTAGTGTGTCTCCAGTCTGCCGGAGGGCATCACTGCGCGGGGAGAGAATGGAGAGAACGGAGGAGGAGAGCCCGCGAGTGATGGCACCCAGTCCAATCCTCTCGTCTTCTCTCAGCCCCCCTGTCTTCACTCGGGGCAACTCAGCCGAGTGCCATGGTCACGGCTCGGCGTGATCATGATCGACACCCGATGCAGCCCCGGATCGTGGCCACCCAAAGCTGTGGACACGGCACCCGGCATTGAGAGGTTTCTTTGGGGCTCGTCCCCATTGGCAGGCTGGAGGCTTTGACTCTTGGCCTCTGGGGACAGATACTTGTGGGCAATCGGTTCGGAGCCGACCGTGACGGACGCCGGGGCCACCTCACAAAGGGGGGGCAGCCGGGGGAGGCGCGGTCAGGGGCCTTGCTTCTTTGGCGGTCACTCTTTATGACCCCGCGGCCGGCAAGGTTCAGCTCTGGGTTGGGTTTGGTGCCCGGCCCCGCCGCGGCCGTCGTCCTTTGACCGGCAGGAACGCCTGCTGGGGGCAGCGGACCGCGAGAGTTCGTGGTCCGTCGTGCAGCCTGATGCTGTGCGCCCAAGAAGGAGATGCAGTAGCACACGCTGCGCAAGTGCCCAGTTCAAACACATAAAGAGTCTCAAGTGCCTGGTGGTGTAATGGCAGCACAACAGATTTTGGTTCTGTGAGTCCGGGTTCGAGTCCCGGCCGGGTAGTTTCTCTTTGGTGTCGAGCGGCAGAGTGCAGCAGGTGCGGTGGCAAAGCGAGCGATGGCCCAAGAGACCAACCAAACCAGTCCAGACCAGTGCCGACATCCTGCACCCGTTGCCCTCATCATGGCGGCGGGCAAGGGGACACGGATGAACTCTGACCTGCCCAAGGTCGTCCATGAGGTCGCGGGTCGGCCGATGGTCTGTCATGTGGTCGAGGCGTGCCTGGCAGCCGGGTGCTCACGGGTGGTTGCGATCGTGGGATATAAACAGGAACTCGTGCGAGAAGCGCTGGCAGGCTTTGGCGATCGGGTCAGGTTTGCGGTGCAGGCCGAGCAGCTCGGGACAGGGCACGCCGTGCAGTGCGCCGAGGCATCACTTGCGGGGTTGCCCACCGACACGCCGCTGCTTGTGCTCGCGGGGGATGGGCCTCTGATCCGTGTCAGCACGCTCGAAGCACTGCTGAGGCTTCACCGCGAGACTGGGGCGGCTGCGACACTTGCGACGAGCGTGATCGAAGACCCGACCGGGTATGGCCGAATCGTGCGTGGGGCGGATGGCAGGTTCGCAGCCATCGTCGAACAAAAGAACGCAACCCCCGAGCAACTCACGATCTGTGAGGTCAACCCGAGCTACTACTGTTTCAGGCTTGCGTCGCTGTTTGAGGCACTTGCAAAGGTGGAGCGGAACGGGGCATCGGGAGAGTATTACCTGACGGATGTGCCGACGATTTTGCTCGAAAGTGGGGGTGAAAGTGGGGGTCGGGTCGAGGTGATCGACGCGGTGCCTGCTGAGGATGTGCTGAGCATCAACACACCGGATCAGCTCGCCGAGGTCGACCGCATCCTGCGGAGCCGATTGGCTCAAGCCGGGGGAGTTTCACGATGATGACTGACAACAACCACACGCTCAAGGTCTTTGCGGGCCGCAACAGCAGGTTCCTCGCGGAGCGGGCGTGCGAGCACATCAATCAGCCGATCGGCGAAGCGAGGACAGATATCTTTCCGGATGGCGAGTTGCTGGTTCGGCTGCAAGAAGATGTACGAGGACGCGACTGTTATGTCGTGATCTCGACCTGCGAGCCGGTCAACGACAACCTGATGGAGCTGCTGATCTTTATCGACTGTCTCCAGCGGGCAAGCGCCAAGCGCGTGACGATTGTGACACCCTACTTTGGGTATGGCAGGCAGGACCGCAAGGACAAGGGGCGCGTACCGATCACCGCGAAGCTGGTTGCCAATCTGATTACCGCATCGCGGGCCGACCGGGTGGTCGCGCTCGACCTGCACGCAGCCCAGATTCAGGGGTTCTTTGATATCCCGGTCGACCACCTCTCCGCGACGCCCGTCTTTCTCGACTACTTCGAGTCGATCCGCGATCAGCTCGGCGACCTGTGCCTGGTGAGCCCGGATGTCGGCAATGTCAAGGTGGCTGAGGGCTTTGCCAACCTGCTCGGCGGCGACCTTGAGATCATCAACACACGCCGTATCTCGGGGTCAGAAGTCGTGACCGAGCACATCATCGGGTCGGTCGAGGGCAAGACCGTGCTCATGTTTGACGACATGATCTCGACGGGGGGCACGATCTGCGAAGCAGCCCATCTGGTCATGGAGCACGGGGCGGTTGATGTGATCGCGGCAGCCACTCACGGCGTGCTCTGTGGCCCCGCGATTCAGAACATCATCGACTCGCCGATCTCAAGCCTTGTCGTGACCAACACTATCCCGGTGGGCACCCGGCTCGATGCGCTGGGAGGCCGCCTGCGGGTGCTGTGCGTGGGCGAACTGCTCGGTGAGGCAATCCACCGCATCCACAACAACCTCTCGCTCAGCGCCTTGTTTAAGCGGACCGCAGGCACGAAGCGATAGCCAGACCAACCCCACACCTCCACGAGAAACTCAGACAACAACACAGAACACTGAAACATTCATTCGCAACGGAAGGAACCCACCATGCACCATGAAGAGACCGCACCAGTCTTGAACGCCACTATTCGGGAACGCACAGGCACCCGCTACTGTACCCGTGTCCGCAAAGCCGGGGGTCTGCCCGCGGTGGTCTATGGCCACGGCGAGGCACCCGTCTCGATCGCGGTCAATGCGATCGAAACCGTCAACCACCTCACTAAGGGTGAGAAGATTTTTAAGATCCAGATGGAGGGCGAGAGCAACATCCAGGTGGTGATTATCAAGGACCTGCAGTTTGATTATCTCGGGACCAACATCGTCCACGCCGACTTTGCCCGGGTGGACTTTGACGAGCGGATCGAGGTCCGCGTGCCCATCCACTTTGTGGGTGACTGCATCGGGCTCAAGACTGCGGGGGCGTTGCTCATGCACCCGAACAACGAGATCGAGATCGAGTGCAAGGTTGCGAACCTGCCCAGTTTCATCGAGGTGGACCTCACAGAGCTGGATGCGGGCAACATCCTCCACGCCGGGGATATCACGCTCCCTCTGTCCACGATGAAGCTCATCACCGATCCGGGGGCGATCGTTGCCCAGATCGTGGTGCAGTCCCAGGTTGAAGAGGTCACAACCGACGAAGAGGTTCAAGTCGAAGGCGAAGCCCAGCCCGAGGTCACGACCGAGAAGAAGGAAGAAGAGGGCGAGTAAGCCCCGGAGCACCCTGCGCTATGAAGCTGATCGTTGGCCTCGGCAATCCTGGCACCCAATACACCAAGACCCGGCACAACGCGGGGTTCCTGGCTGTCGATTGCCTTGTCGATCGGCACGCGCCGGGGGTTGTTGTCAAGGCCCGCTTCAGCGGTGACTGCGTCGAGGCATCAATCGCGGCGACCAAGTGCCTGATGCTCAAGCCGATGACCTACATGAACCTGTCGGGCCAGTCGGTGCTTCAGGCGGTGCAGTTCTATAAGCTGCCCCTCGAAGACCTGCTCGTCATCACCGACGATCTCGCGCTGCCCATCGGGGCGGTGCGGTTGCGGGCTGGCGGCGGTGCGGGCGGGCACAACGGCCTGTCTGATATCGGGCTGCGGCTGGGCACGGGTGACTTTGCCCGGTGCCGAATCGGGATCGGCCCCAAGCCTCCGATGTTTGACCAGGCCGCGTTCGTGCTCTCGAGGTTTACAGAAGAGGAGTCCGACGGGTTCTCTTCGTCGATCGTGGCGGCTGCGGATGCGGTCGAAGAGTTTGTCGCGTCGGGGATCGACTCGGCAATGAATCGTTTTAATACCAAGCTCAAAGCAAGCCCCGATGCCGACATGGATGCCGGCTGGGGGGCAGAGTAAGCACAATCCCGCTGCGTCTGACACCCGGTCGCAGCCCAGTGAAAGGTCCAATGACCATGCCAGAGAGTACAAAGGTTTATGAGTCGATGTTTCTGATCAGCCAGGCCGAGGCCGCCGATCTCAAGAGCGCTATCGCCCACATCGAGGAGGTCCTTCATCGCGGGGATGCGGAGGTGGTCGCGATGCGCAAGTGGGACGAGCGGCGACTGGCCTATGAAATCGACAAGCAGCGGCGCGGGGTCTATATCCTCTGCTACTTCCGCTCGCCGACCGGTTAGATCACACACATCGAGCGCGACTGCACGCTCAGTGAGCGGATCATGCGGGTCTTGATTCTCACGGCAGACCACCTGTCGGCTGAGGAGATCGCAGAGCTTGACGACCGCGAGGGTTTGGTGACTGAAGCCAAGCTCCGCGCCGAGAAGGCCGCTGCCGCCGAGGCCGCTGCTGCCGAGCGTCCCGCCCCGGTTGCTGAGGCAGTCCCCGCCGAGTCTGCCCCTATCGAGTCTGCCCCCGTCGAGTCTGCCCCCGTCGAGGTGGCGGTTGCTGAGGCTGTGTCCGAGCCCGAGGCTCCTGAGGAATCGACCAAGGCCGAGTGAGACGGATCAGCCCCCGGGCTGGTATGCTTTGCAGTTGAGCACAAACCGCCCCAGCCGCGATGAGGCCGGGGCCTGACACAGGGAGCCCGAGATGGCTGGCAACTTCAACAAGGTCTTGCTGATGGGCAACCTGACGCGGGATATCGAGATCAGGCACACGCAGAGCAACACCGCTGTAGGGAAGTTCGGGCTTGCGGTGAATCGGCGGTACTATGTGGGTGATGGTCCCAGCCGCGAGCAACGCGAGGAAACCACCTTTGTTGATTGCGATGTCTGGGGGCGCACCGCCGAGGTCATGAGCCAATACCTCCACAAGGGCAGCCCGGTCTTTATTGAAGGCAGGCTAAAGTACGACCAGTGGGATGACAGGAACACCGGTGCCAAACGCTCCAAGCTGATGGTGGTCGTCGAGAGCTTCCAGTTTATTGGTTCGCGCGAGGATGGAGGCGGTGGCGGTGGCAGCGGTGGCAGCCAGCGAGCCCCGGCCCAGGCACAGTCTGGCGGTGGTGGCAACCAGGGCTATGACGACATACCTCAGGATGATGACATCCCGTTCTGATGGAGCAGACGAGTCTGTGAGAGCGGATGCCGATGCTGAGGCTCTGCGAAGCGTCGGATTGGATTTGTCCCGTGGGAGACACCCACCCACTGGCAGAGGTTGACCAGTGACACACGGTTCGGAAAGCCGTGCCACCAGTGAACCGTGCTTTCAGGGGCCTACTATCCCCGCCGGGGAGCCGACTGTCGGCCTCCCCGGACCCGTTGGGGCTTTGCCTGTGGGCAGGGCTCCTCAACTTCCCCCGCAACACACAGGCAGGGCCAAGGACAGCGAGAGGAATTTTCAATGGCAACCAAAACCGTACAACTGCTCCTGACTGAGAATGTCGACAACCTCGGCATCGTGGGCGATGTTGTCAGCGTCAAGCTGGGCTTTGCCCGCAACTACCTCCTCCCCCGCGAGCTGGCAACAACGCCCTCAGAGGAGAAGCTCGCCTCGCTTGCCGAGAAGCGTGCAGAGGCCGAGAAGGAGCAGGCGAACCTGTTCGAGAACCGCCGGGGCATGATCTCCAAGATGGAGGGGATTGAGCTCACACTTGCCCGCTCGTGCAATGATGTCGGGCACCTCTACGGCTCTGTGACCCAGCAGGATGTCGCCAATGCTCTCGGCGAGGCCGGCTTTACCGTCAAGGCCCGCGAGGTGCGGCTGCCGTTCACGATCAAGCGGATCGATGACTTCGATGTGCTCGTTAAGTTCAGCACCGAGCTGGAGGCGACGATCAAGCTCCATGTCGAGCCGGACCGGACGATCGAAGAAGACGACCGCGAGGAGATGGAGTTTGACAACGAGGGTGAGCTGATCGTGCGGTCGCCCGAAGAAAAGAAGAAAGCTAAAGAGGCCGAGGCTGCCAGGGCAGCAGCAGAGCAGGCCGAGGGTGAGAACACGCCAGCCCAAGATGCACAGAACGCACCCGACGAGGGCTGACCTTGCGTGGGGTTTCCATCCTGGTGCAGTGAAGAAAGCCGCAACGGAACACCAAACAAGAAAGCCCCGGCATCCGCATGCCGGGGCATTGTGTTGCGCCGGCTGCGAGGCTCTTATACGGATCCCGCATGAAACTCGTGCGTCAACGCGGGGGTGGGGGGGAGTGAAAGGGAGAGTCGTGCCTCCAGTCATTTCCGCGTTTGGCCATGCGTCGAACAGAGCCGCGAGCGCAAGCGACCGGTTTCGGTGGCTCGGCATGTGGCAGCATACGCCAACCCGTCGCTTGCGCTCAGGGCTCTGTTGAGCCTGCCTTCCCGCTGCGACGCACGAGAATAATCGGGGATGCGTATTACTTCTGCTTCCTGTCAAGCACGAGTGGCTCATCGAGGCTGAAGATCTCGGTCGGGCCGATGTTGAAGCTCTTGATTTGAGAGTTGAAAGTGCAGAGGAAGAGGAGCGTGAGCTTCTGATCGTTTCGGCTGCTGCTCAAGACAACACCTTTGTCGGCCAGTTGGCTCAGCGCCCGGACAGGATCGCCGGGTGTAAAGCGGATATAGACCAAGTCGCGGTCCTGGTAGACCCACCCGACCGCCTCATAGACGATCCCGTTGACATCCTTGAGTTGTGGCGGCATGACGCGGTTTGCTGCTGCCATCGCAATGCCGAACATGCTGCCCGGCTTGTCACCACTGACATCGACCTGGACCATGACCACATTTTCATCGACAGCAAACAAATCAATGCGGAGCTGCTTCTCGACGACCCGCTTGGAGAGCTCTCCCGGGGTCCACTTGGTATTGCTCTCTCTGATATGGTTGTCATCACTGAGTTTGACTGTTTTGTGCCCGCCCCTCTGGATTGTGAGCCGGTTGGGGATACGGTTTCTGGCGATGATCCCCTTGAGTTCATACTCGGGCGCGTCATTCCCGCGGTTGGTTCTGTCGGGCTGTTCGCCGTAGTCCTCGGGGATCATTTCGGCGCCCGCAATAAGAGTGCCGTCCGAGATCGCGTCGTCCCGGTCGGCAACTGAGGCAAACTCGGTAACCGCCTGACCCGGCTTGAGCAGTTTGCGGACATTGCGCAGGTAGATTGCAATGGGCTCATACTCGTTGGGCACGACAAACTCAAACGCCCAGGGCAGGGCGGCTGCACCGGCTGATGAGATCGCAAAGTTGGGCGAGTCGTAGGGGAAGCGGGCGATCGAGTTCTCGGCGCGGACGGGGTTGGCGATAACCGCGACGGGGTGGAGGTTGATCCGCTCACCGGTGGCAGCGTCTTCTGCAACCATCCAGACCTGGCCCTCTGTCAGGGCGATAAAGCTCGCGCCGCGTTCACGGAGTGACGATTCAAGTTTGAGGATGATGCCCTCGATGCGTGCATCCCTGGGGTATGGGTCGCCGTTGAGCATCGTTGCAGAGTGGGGGGCGTTGGCCCAGCGGTCCTGGAGGAGGTTTTCACCATCGGCTGCGACGACGCGGTAGCGAGCGTTGAGCTTAAAGTCATTGGGTTTGGCGGTGTTTCGCCCGCCTTTTTCGGTGATGCGCATGACCTCGGCAGCGTGCCATGGCTCTGGCCTCCACTTGGCAAGTGAGTTGGGCGTAGAGAAAGTCGACTCGCTCGTCCGGGCATAGAAGCCGCCAACGATCTGATCAACCGGGAGCAGGAGGCTGTTGGAGCGTTGGAGGCTTGCCCCGGTATACCGCACGGGCTTGTACCCAAAGTCGTCAGATTTGAACTGCATCGTGCCGATCGCGATGACCAGGATGCCAGCCGTGACGATGCCGGTGATCGCGCCGCAGATCCCAGCACCGATTGCGTCTGGCACATTGGCAGCGACCGCATTGGCCGGGGCGAGCTTGTCGGTCGCGACGCGCAGGAGCGCAAGTGACACGACAAAGGGCACCACCAGCCCAAGAGCCCACGAGGAATACTCGATGAACTCAAAGAATCCGCGGCTGGGTGCCTTGGTCAGGATGAAGTAAGAAATCGGTTCCCAGAAGGCGAACGCGATCGCGCCAGCGACCACCACACACGCCATGTGCAAGAGCGATGAGAAAAACTTCTGGAGCACACCCAGATAGGCAATCGCAAGCACGATCACGATCACGGCGATGTTCATCATGGCGGTGTTTCCTTCAACTTCTTCAGGGGCGTGCCTGTGTTGGTCAGATGCCCTTGCACCCTCTGCGGTTCCCTAGCTCTTGACCGCGGCCGGTTTGGCTTTCTTTGTGCTCTCAGCAGATGCCGTGACCCGCATGATCTCTTCGATACTCGTAATCCCCTCGACTGCTTTGAGCAGGGCCGCTTGCTGGAGGGTCGGGATACCCTGCTTGCGGAACTCTCCCCGCAGGGCTGCAAGGTTGCCGCTTTTGATAAGCTCTCGTTCGGTGGGCCCGAGCAGGTAGGCCTCGAAGATACCCTCTTGGCCGATATACCCGATACCGCCACAGACCGGGCAGGTTTCAGGTTTGTTTTTGATGAGCACCTGCCCGCCCTTCTTGAAGAGCTGGGGCACCTTGTCTGCGGGCAAGCCCAGTTTCTTGAGCATGTCGGCAGAGGGCGAATATCCCACCCGGCAGTTCTGGCAGAGCTTGCGGACCAGCCGACCGGCAATCACGCCGTGGAGGGGCTCAGAAGCGGTGGGGAGGTCGCCGACAGCCTTGCACCAGGTCTGGATCGCTTGCAACGCACCGCCAGCGCGCAGGAGCAGGTACTGCCGAGTGCGTTCGTGGTCGGCCCGGCACATCTCCTTGGGGGTCGCGGCATCGGGCACATCGGTGATACCGACGACATCCGGGTCTCGCCGAAGGATCGACCGCACGAGAGTCGCGTGATCCTGACCGTCCTTTGCGGGGTCGTAGGGGTTCTGTCGAACACCCTCGAGTGCGTCCTCCTGCTCGATCTCAATCGTCTGGACATTCTGGGTGTAGGCATCGTGCATCTTGACGAGGCTGTAGATCAGGGTTGTGCCACCGTTGTCGGCGGGTGTGGCGATCAGGACGATGCCGAGCGCATCGCTCACGATCTGATTGACCACCTCGGCCTGGGGCTCGAGGAACCCCATCTTGCTGAACTTGCGACGCACCGCAGCAGCAGGATCGACCTTCAGCGTGAGCGTCATTCCCGCCTGCCCGCCAGCGGTTGTCAGGCGGATCTTCTGGCTCTTATCATGATGCGTGACATCAAGCGTTGCACTCTGCTTACGGCGGCGATCGTCGATATCGAGCTGCCCACAGCCCTTCCAATAATCGATGATCTTGATAGCCTCGGCTGCGGGAAGGGTCATGTCCGCGGTGGGGACACCATCGATCAGGAACACAACGCCATAGCCCTGGTCTCGACCCGTCGGCCTGAGGACCATCTCCGAGGCTCGGGCCTCTTTCCCCCGAATCAGCACACCCTCCGCAGCAACTCGGATGGCAAAGTCGGGGCTCTCTTTGTCAGGAACAACGGTGACAGTCCCATCGGAAGCCATGATTTTCAGCTCGGCGTTGCCGGCGACTTTGGAGTCGGCTTTGGCGGCGCGGGCTTCGGCCATGCTTGAGAAATCGAGCTTGACATGGTGCTCTTCGGGGACGCGGTCGTCCTTGTTCGAGATGATCGGGTAGACCGCGACGCTGATACCCAGGATGGCAATCTGGGCAGCAAGCCCGACCCAGACAGCTGCGACACCCTGCATCGGTATCCCCACACCGACCGCAAAGGCGATGAGCCCGATGAAGAGGTGGAAGGAGTTCCACTTCTTGGGCTCAAGGTGGAACTGGGCCGCGTGCTTGTCGTAGATCGTGGAGATCAGCCACGCCCACGCAACCAGCGGGAGAAGAAACAGCACCGGCTTCCAGGGCGAAACCAGGATGAAGGTGTCTTGGGCCAAACTCAATGACATAGCGAACCCCATCGGTTGTTCTAAAGCTGCAATCACCGGCGTACCCCACCTCTATTGCTCTTCGCATGGGGTCTGACCCCACGACCGGATTCATGCATGACAGGTTCGGGCGACGATTGTCACCCGAGCTTTTTGAGTCTCATCATCAGTTCGTCAACATTGGGCGAAGACTCGATCGCCGTCCTCATGTGAATGTACTCGTTCTCGACCAGCTCAACAAGCGAGAGGTTAAAGTCTTTCATGCCCGCCTGGATGGCCTCGATGGTGTTGAGGTATTGCCGGATTTCCCCTTCGTTGGCTTCGAGGATGAACTTCTGGACGACGGTGTCGTTGATCAGGATTTCGATCGCCGGTATACGGTGGATTTTCTCGTGGAGGGTAGGGAGGAGTTTCTGGTAGACAAACGCCCGCATCTGGTAGGCGAGAATCTTTCGCACGCCCTCGACCTCGTCCTGCTCGAAGAGGCCATAGATACGGCTGAAGGTCTGGGTCGTCGAGCTGGCGTGGATCGTCCCGTAGACAAGGTGCCCGGTCTCGGCGGCCATGAGGGCGGCCTCGAAGGTCTCGTTGTCTCGCATCTCACCGATGAGGACGATGTCTGGGTTCTCACGAACAAGAGCGCGGAGGGCGATCTTGAAGTCGAGGCAGTCGATCCCGATCTCACGCTGGTTGATCGTGGCCTTGGAGTCGTTGAAGATGTACTCGATCGGGTCCTCGATCGTGACAATATGGACGGGCTTGCGCTCGTTGACAAACTGGAGCATCGAGGCGATGGTGGTCGATTTGCCTGACCCTGTCACGCCACAAAGCAGCACGATGCCCTGAGGCTGCATGGCGATGTCTGCCATGATCTCGGGGAGGTAGAGACCCTCGAAGGGGAGGATGTTGCTCGTGATGCGGCGGGCAGCGATCGAGATTTTGCCCCTCGCCATGAACAGGTTGACGCGGAACCGGGTGTTGTCGTCAAAGTCGTAGGCAAAGTCGGCTGAGCCTAACTTGTGCAGGTCTTCGAGGAGCTCGGGGGACATGATCGCCCGCGCTATCTGCCAGAACTCCTCCTCATCAACCGGTTTGGCATCGAGCGGCTTGAGGGCACCCCGGAGCCTGATCTTGGGTGGCTGACCCGTTTTCATGATGAGGTCAGAAGCCTCGAACTTGATCGTCGCCTGCAAAAACTTGCCCCATCTTGTCGCAAAGGGGTCGTTTTTTTTCTTGCCCGGCAGTGTGATATGCCCGACCGCGTTTGTATCGGTATGAACATCGCTATCGACCGTCATGGGTATTACTCCTGGTGTCTGGCTTCATACAACATAACCCACCATTGGTCTCCATCATTCCAGGCGTATCCGGGTCGGCATCACCCACCTCGGGCCATCGGGGGAGGCCCGGGCCTGACAGGGGTGGGCCGGTCGGGGCGAGTAGCCTAGCAACTCTGTACCCCTCGTGGCGGCATGGACACTATCCAAGTGGGGACTTCTTGCCCCGTTTGTGTCCATTCGCACCGACCCAGGACTGGTTCCCCGGCTGGAAGCCAGGGAAGACCCTGAAAACAAGAGGCCCGAGTGTTGCTCGGGCCTCTGTGAGTGTGTTGTGTGCTCGATGGGAGGCAAGACGACTACTTCGCAGCGACAGCGGCCTTGGACTCTGAGCCGTTTTCTTCGTCCTCGCCCTCTTCCTCAGCAGGTTTGTTGCCCAGGAAGCTCTCCTCGAGGGTCGTGCGAATCTTGACCATTGCCTTGTTCTGAATCTGACGGACCCGCTCTTTCGTGACACCGATGATCTGTCCGACCTGTTCGAGGGTCATCGGCTTTTCTTCGCCACTCTCGAGCCCGAAGCGGTGCTCGATGACCGTCCGTTCGACCTCGGTCAGGTCGGCACGGTTCTCCGAGACAATCCGCTTGACCTCATCTGCGGCATCCTTCTCAAAGCCCTGCCGCTTGGCCTCGACATAGTTGGACTTCTCGAGCTTGGGGTCGAAGTCTGTCGGGAACCGCTGGCGGTACTTGCTGAGCTTCATGCCCTGGCGGCTGAAGGCCTTGAGGATCGCCCGGCAGGCGTAGGTCGAGAACTTGTACCCACGCCCAGCATCGAACTTATCGACCGCC
>JAJRZG010000152.1 GCA_024275365.1 Planctomycetota bacterium
CTCGTGGCAGCGTGGTCAGTCAAGAGCCTTGAGTGGGAAGAGTGCCGATGGCAAATGCTGCTCCCGCATGATTTGTGACGCCAGAGCCACCTGTTCAGGGTGTTTTTCAGCGATATTCCGCGTTTCTCCAGGATCATTCACAAGGTCGTAGAGTTCGAGTCTGCCGGGGTCTTTCTTGAGAGCGGGGCGGATCGCCTTCCACCTGCCCCCCTCGCCAAAGATGACGGCCTGCTGCCCTGCGCCCTCCGGGAACTCCCAATACATGAACTCCCGGTCGATCGTCTCAACCTCACCCCGCAGCACCGGGAGGAGGTTGATGCCGTCGAGACCTTCAGCACCGGGCAGTGTGGGTGCCCCACCCTCAATCCCCACAGGGGGGCGGGCTTTCCAGCCCGCGATACCACCCAGCGTCACCATCCAATCCGGGTGATAGCTCGGCGTCGCGTTCTCGCTGCCCGGCTCGACAACCCCCGGCCAGCGCACCACTGTTGGCACGCGGATCCCACCCTCCCACAGGTTGCCCTTGTGCCCGCGCAGCTCGCCGAGTGAGTTGAAAAACTCGCGGTCCACACCGCTGACATAGGTTGTGCCGTTGTCGCTGGTAAAGACGACGAGCGTGTTGTCTGCAAGCCCCAGCTCATCGAGCAGATCGAGCAGGCGGCCGATGTTGCTGTCCATGTACGAGATCATCGCGGCGTAGGTTGCGCGGGGTGTTGCGTTAGGCAGGTAGCCCCGGTTGCCGAGGTAATGCTCGGTGTCCCAGTCGTCCGGGTAAGAATCGACAAACTCTTTGGGTGCCTGCAAGGCCACATGGGGGATCACCGTCGGATAATAGAGAAAGAACGGTTGATCGGGGTTGTTCTCATTTTGCTTCCGCACCCACCCGAGCATCTCGGCAGCAATCTCCGTCGGGGCGTACACCTCGCCGCGGTACCGCTCGTCGTATTCCGCCTCGCTCGCCAGCGGTTCTGTGATGCGCTGGTGCGACGGGAAGTACCGGTTTCCATCAAGCACATCAACATCGTGGTTCCGCCACAGATGGGTCGGGTAATAGTTGTGCGCGACCCGCTGGCACAGGTAGCCATAGAAATGATCGAAGCCTTGGTTGGATGGGTGCCCTGTTGAGCCGGGCCCGCCGAGCCCCCACTTGCCGAACGCCCCGGTTGCGTAGCCCGCCTCCTTGAACATCTCGGCGATGGTGAAGTCCTCGTCAGGGATTGGCCACTGGCCTTCGGGGCTCTCGGGGTCCCAGTTGCCACCGGGCGTGGGTTTGTTGCCCCTGATCGTCGCGTGCCCGGCGTGGAGGCCCGTCATCAGGATTGATCTCGTGGGTGCGCACACCGCCGAGCCTGAGTAGTGGCGTGTGAGCCTCATGCCCTCTTCAGCAAGGCGGTCGATGTTTGGCGTACGGATTTTTTCTTGCCCAAAGCACCCCACCTCGCGGTAGCCCAGGTCGTCTGCCATGATGAAAACGACATTGGGGGAGCGAGCCGAGGGCTGTGCCATCGCACCCGGCACTCCCCAAATCACCGTGAGAGACAACAACACAAGGACGATACGGAGAGCACTCATACCCATATGCTACCACACTTCGAGCGGGTATGGCATCCCGATATCCGAGCCCCGGACTTCAGTCCGGGGGGGGAAGTGAGGTGATGTCGCGGGCAGTCTCAACGAAAGACCCCGGACTGAAGTCCGAGGCTCGGAAGGACTCGATTATCCCACACCCCACGCTCCTACCATCTCCCCGTGAGCACACCTCTCCCAAATACCGCCCGCGATGCCCTTACCAATGCCCGAGCCGCTCTCGATGCCCTGCTCGCTGACGAGGTGGCAGCCGAGCGGATCGAGAGTGTGGCCCGCGAGATGGCCGACCGCTTCCGTGCAGGGAACAAAGTCCTCGCCTGTGGCAACGGGGGCTCAGCGTGCGATGCGATGCACTTCTGTGAAGAGCTCACAGGCCGATTCCGCGACGACCGCGAGCCGCTGCCTGCCATCGCCTGCACCGACCCGGGGCACATCACCTGCACCGCCAACGACTATGGCTATGACGCTGTCTTTGCCCGGTGGGTGAAGGCGCTCGGGAAGCCCGGCGACATGGTCTTCCTCCTCTCAACCAGTGGCAACTCGGCGAATGTGCTTCGGGCAGCCGAGGCCGCCAAGGAGATCGGCTGCACACGCATCGCGCTCCTGGGCAAGGGTGGAGGCGACCTCGCGGGCGGCTGCGAGCACGAGTGGATCGTCACGGGCGAGACCGCCGACCGCATCCAGGAGCTTCACATGCTCATTCTCCACACGCTGATCGAGTGCGTCGAGGCGTGCCTGCTGAGCGATACCGCCTGAAACGCCTGAGTGCGGTTTCCTACAGAGCAGGTCTTTCGATAGACTCAACATACCCGGAGGGATCGCACATGGCAGACCAGCAGACACCCAACGCGGCCAAGAGCTTCCTGCTTTTCCTGGGCGGGCTTGGCGTGCTGGTGGCTGCGGGCGTGGTGCTTGGGGCGGTCTTCTTCGGGCCGCCAAAGCTCAAGCAGTATGACCGCTCGACCCCGGACGCCGTACTCGAAGCCGCCCGCGATATGGTGCTCAATGGCGATGCCGAACGGCTGCATGAGCTGCTCTACACCGACTCCCCCGAGATGGAAGAGCTCTACGCCCGGCTCGGCTGGGTGCTCGGGCACCTCCAAGACCTCGCGGTTGCGATCAACGAACGCTTCCCCGAGGAGGTCGCGGCTGCCCGCGAGAAGGC
>JAJRZG010000153.1 GCA_024275365.1 Planctomycetota bacterium
GTCTCTCAGTCCCTCTCGGCTCTTGACCCGTTTCCACGATTGCCCCAAGAGGCAAGTGCGTGCTCTTGAGGGTCTGCCACCCCCTCCAGCATCACACCTCAACCCTCGGCACGACCCGCTCGGCATCGCTCGAGAGCTCAAAGAATGATTCGGGTTTGAACCCAAATATCGACGCGATGATGCTCGTCGGGATCATCTGCGAGAGCTGGTTCATCTCTCGCACATTGCCGTTATAGAACCGCCGGGTCGCGGCGATGCGGTCCTCGGTGTTGCTCAGTTCCTTCTGGAGCGCAAGGAAGTTCCGGTCGGCCTTCAACTCCGGGTACCCCTCGGCAAGCGCAAAGAGCCGCCCCACCGACCGCATGAGTTCGGTCTCATCAGCAGCCTGAGACTCAGCACTGCCCTGGTTTGCCGACGCGGCGTTGCGTAGCTCAACCACCCGCTCCAGCACCTCCCGTTCGTGCGTCGCATACCCCTTGACCGTCTCGACAAGGTTCGGGATCAGGTCGTACCGGCGTTTGAGTTCGACATCGATCCCCGACCAGCTCTCGCGGATGTGCTGACGGAGGCGGACAAAGCGGTTGTAGGTCACAACGACCCACACCAGGGGAACGAGCACGACCACAGCCACGACGATCATCACAATCCCAAACCCATTCACTCGTCGTGCCCTCCGCGTGCTGTGCTGCCCTGCCCGCCCTCGAGCTGCGCGATCAAAAAGTCCGGCCAGTGCTCAAAGAACTGCCCAAGCCACGCGAGCCGCTGCTCAAACATCTCCGGCTTCCACTTTCGGCTGCCATCAGAGAGGCAGCAACACCCACCATCCACCTCGATCACCACCGAACTCGATGCGAGCAGAAACTCCATCATCTGCGGGCTGATCACATCGTACGCGAAGCGTTTGTCCGAACACTTGACATGGAACCGCTTGCTGAACTCACTCTACTCAAAGTCGATGTCATCAAACCCGATCGCCCCGGCCAGCTTGTCAAACAGGTTCTCCGGCCTGATCCGCAGTTCGGGCACCACCGCAAACGGCGGGTGCAGGATCAGGTAGCTGAAGCGGTAGGTCGTTGTGGTTGTGGTCTTGCCGGTGGAGCTCGTGATCTTGTATGTGAAGTCCCCCATCTGCCCACGAAAGACCCGCCCGCCGATGGTGATGTCACCTGTGAGTGTGTTATATGCGTTCCGGCTGTGCCCCTTGCGAAAGATTGCAAACTGCGCAAACCGCTCGTCGTGGGTCTTGTCCTTTTCTGGATCAAACCACCAGCCGAGTCTGCCTGCCAGCGCGGCGAGGGCATCTCTCCGTTGCTGGGCGAGCTTTGAGCCGAAGACTAACGCGATGACCGCAATCATGACGACCGGCACGATCAGCCAGATTGGATTGAATCCATTCATGTCGGGAGTCTATCCGTGCCCGTCTGTGCTGGAACCAACTGTGTGGCGTGGTCTTCGCGCTGTTGTCGCTCCATGCAGATTGGGATGAAGACTTGTTGCTCCGCGACATCCAGACCACCATACCCAACTCGTACTTGGTTCATACCCGGCTCATCCTCCCCGTCAGTCGCCAACTTCCCGATGCGGATATGCTTCTCACTGTGATACCATACCGAGTTTTTGACTGTACCGTTACGCTGATGCTGGTCCTTGCCCCCCCGCCACGGGCGGGTGCCGGGCTGACACGCCAACTCTCAGGAGAGGGCACGCTGCTCATTGCAGGGCTCCGCTGGCACCACATCCCGAACGCACGGATCTTTGGCGATGACGACAACCCGGACGCGATGCCCCAATGCTCTACATGCAAACAGCGAATCCGTTCTCGATGTTGTCTGACGGATCAGGGGCACGGGTGTCTCGCCCGTGCGAGTGCTCTCGGGCATCACCCAAGGCGGGCGAGCGGCCTACCGCACTGTTGTTGTTCTTGTGCTGTGATTCAGTGCTGCGTTACCCTGCCTGCGCCATCGAAACGCCGCCCTCGATCATCGTCGTGATGACCCGGTTTCGGCCTTCTTTTTTCGCGCGGTAGAGGTTCCGGTCGGCCGCCTCGATCCAGCTTGCTGCGGGTGTCGCGCTTGGACCTTCCGACCCGACGATCCCGATCGAGCAGGTGATCTTCCGCTCAGGGTGCTTGGGCCAGGTGATCTCAGCAAGGGCCGCTCGGACCCGCTCACACAGCGACTCTGCATCCGCAGGCCCGGTCTCGGGCAAGACCAGCACAAACTCCTCGCCGCCATATCGGCACGCAATGTCCGTTTGCCGACACTGGCGAAGAAGGAGCTTTGCGAACTCCTGTATGACTGTATCCCCGGCTGGGTGGCCGTAGGTATCGTTCACACTCTTGAAGTGGTCCAGATCAAACATCGCAAGCGAAACCGGGCGTCCATGCCTGCTGCATGATGCCACCTGCTCCTCCCAACGAGTATCAAAGTGCGCCCGGTTATAGAGCCCACTGAGCCCATCGATCTGGGCCCGCTGAGAGAGCATGTGCAACAACTGACTCACGCGCAACGCCGAGCGCACACGGACACGGAGTTCGGTCACATCAAATGGTTTGGTGATAAAGTCGGCTGCCCCTAGATCAAAGGCTGTCACCTTGTCGTGCGAGTTGTGCATCCCCGAAAGCATGATTACGGGGATGTGCTGCGTTGCTTCGGTGTCCTTGAGTGTGCGTAACACCTCGAACCCGTCCATCCCCGGCATGTCGATATCGAGGAGCACAACTGATGGCAGCGACTTCTGAGCCACCTGCAACCCCTTGGTCCCACTGACCGCCTTGACGACATCGATGCCCTCGCTGCGGAGGCGCATTGCCAGCAACCGGTGGACATCCGGTGAGTCGTCGATCAAGAGGGCGACTGGCCTCTTCTCATCGTGAGCATCGCTCGCCGTCGCCATGGTTGGAGGTGGGGTACCTTCCATCCGAGTTGCGCTCCGTTTCCGACTCCGTCAGCCGTCCGAACCCCGACCGCAGCGTACGCTTACACCTGCAGACGAACTTCATGTCTCAATCGACAAGTTCTGGCACCCCCTTGATGGCGGTGGATAGTTTTCCTCATATCAAGATGGCTTGAAAGACAATCCCCGATATGCAGCCCTTGCAATACCCACCATTGAGGCTTGCCCTGTCCTCAGGGGTTTTTTCGTGAGTGCCCATATCCTGCTGCTTTCTCCAACAATCCGCCAGTACCGGCATATCGCATTCTCGGACCTGATTTTTCTGGTCGATCACAGGCCTCCATACATAAAAAAGCCGCCTGAATCAGGCGGCTTTCCAAGTGACCCCACGGGGATTCGAACCCCGGTTTTCAGGATGAGAACCTGACGTCCTGGGCCAGGCTAGACGATGGGGCCAATCGGGATCAGCGTAGGCAGCAGCATTGGGCGGTCAACGCCCGGGGGGGTCGAAAATCGTGTCCATGTGCAGCAACGCGAAGACTCACACCGCGAGAGTTGCTGAAGCACGCCTCATCTGGGAGAGTGCAAAGACACCAGCCTCATCAATTGTGTGTCCGACAACCGAGCCGGAAGCTTCACCCGAAATCTCCTGCCATTCCGCCCGATAACAGTCGAACAACTGGATATGTTTGGTGTTGAGTTGGAAACCCGCTGCTGTAAACTCTTGTTCGATCCGTTCGAGTTCTGGGTAAGCCCGCCCATCGGGCAGCCTGCCGCACCCTCGCGTATCCAGAGCCGACCACCCGGTCGAATATAACTGATCTACCGCAAAATCAAGTTCCATGTCGTGGCTCCTCTTGCCGAACCAATCGCATTAGTCATTCGTCGGCTATCAGCCCAAACCATGGACAGTGTAGCAGAGAATAATCCTGGGGACTACCACTGTCTCAAGAGAGAATCCACCACTTTTCAGGCTGGTGGTCTACCCACTGACCAAAAGTGCCACCACATCGTACAAAAAGTGTACCGCAACGACCAGCCCAAACCCACGAACAACATACAACAATCCGAAATAGAGACCCGCCACAAAGTAGGGCACAAACGCCCCTGCCCAGCCGATCTCACTCCCCCCGGCCTGGTTGTGATAGAGCGCAAACGCAACAGCCGAGACAACGATTGCCATCCCACCACCGAACCTGTTTGGAAGCCTCATGATATCGACGAGGAGGGCGTGAACCGCTGCAATGGCAATCATGCGAAAGAGCAACTCTTCATAGAGCCCCGCTCCTGCTGAGATCGTCAGCCGGGCCTGCCACGGGAGGTCGCGCAAGCCAGCCGCATCTGCGACCTGGGCAGCTGCGGGCGGGGCTGAGTCGCCGATGAGCACCGACTGGAGCACGATGAGCAGGATCGTCAGAGGCACCGTCCAGACGCACGCCTCCATCGCCATCCCCACCAGCACTGACAGGTGAACCCGCCACGGGTCGTGCTGGAGCACATGCCAGATGAGGAGTACCGTAATGAGCAGCACTCCGGGCAGGTGGAATCCGACAACGCCGAACATCTCAAAGAAGCGGGCCAACATGCCCCAGGCAGCGATTGTGGTCTGCTGGTCCTGGCCGCCGGAGAGGTAGAGGAACGCCCCGAGTTCGTAGGCAATCAGCATCGGCAGCAGGAAGATGAGGATGGGCAGAGGGCGTTGGACCTCGGCGAAATATCCTTCAGCCCGAGGGGCCAAAGCCTCGTCGTTCTCGTCGTCGTGCTCGCACATCAAGCTTGAGGGTAGGGGGTATTTCTCACAGAGCCAATACAAAGACCGATCGGAATGAACCGATCGGTCGTGCAGGGTTTCTTTGATGTCCTAAGCCCGCGTCAGGCGAGGGCTTTGGCCTTGAGTGCCGCGTTGAGGCGACCCTTGCGACGGGCTGCCTGGTTGCGGTGGATGACACCCTTCTGGGCGGTTTTGTCGATCAGGGAGCAGCACGATCGGAGCGAGGTCTTGGCACCGTCGAGATCGTCGGCTGCCAGTTTGAGCCGAAAGTCCTTGATCGCTTCACGCATCGCCCGCAGCCGCCAACGGTTGCGAGAGCGGTGCGAGATGTTCTGACGGATGCGTTTTTGTGCCGATTTGGAATGAGCCATGCGGTACCTCTGCTGCCTAACTGATCTACTGCCACCGGGGTTCACACCCGGTCCGAACCATAATCGTGGCACCCCGGGGGTCAGAATCAAGCCCAGCGCCGACGAATCCCGCAGGTCGCATCCAAATCCTCAGCCTGACGACCTTATTCGATGACTTCGCCCCCCGACCGCTTGCCGACGCCCTCCGGTGGGATTATCCTTGCCGACCTTGCGGGCGTAGCTCAACTGGATAGAGCACCTGA
>JAJRZG010000154.1 GCA_024275365.1 Planctomycetota bacterium
CTCGATCGATGAGGCGTTCCTCGATGTCACGGGTTCAGAGCGGCTGCTCGGCAGCCCGGTCGAGATTGCGAAGACCATCCGCGCGCGCATCAAAGTAGAAGTCGGCCTGACCGCCTCGGTCGGCGTCGCGCCCAACAAGTTTCTCGCCAAGCTCGCAAGTGAACTCAAAAAACCAGATGCGCTCGTCGTCATCGAGCCGAACGCGATTCAGCAGACGCTCGACCCGCTCTCAGTCACCACGATCCCCGGCGTCGGCGAGGCAGCAGCAAAGCGGCTCGAACGCCTCGGTGTGCGCACGATCGAGCAACTCCGCCAACTCGAACCCGTCACCCTCAAGGCTGTCTTCGGCTCATGGGGCGAGCGCGTCGGGCAGCTCGCCCGGGGAATCGACGACCGCCCCGTCGTCACCGACCGTCACGCCAAGAGCGTCGGCCACGAGACGACCTTTCCCGAAGACCTCACCGACCCCGAGCAGGTGCGGTCGATGCTCTTGCAACTGACCGAGGAGACCGCCTGGCGGCTGCGCAAGAAGGGCCGATATGCACAGACCGTGACCTGCAAGATCCGCTATGGCAACTTCCAGACGATCACCCGCTCGCGCACACTCGACGCCGCCACCGACACCACCAGCGAGCTGTGGCTGGCAGCCCGGGCAATCTTTGATGCCTGGGCTACGACCAGCTTCCAGCCCGTCCGCCTGATCGGCATCTCGACGAGCGGCCTGACCGAGATCGACGAAGCCCAGCTCGGGCTCTTTCCCGATACGGCTGCTGTGCGTCAGCAGGCACTCGATGCGGCCAGCGACGCGGTGGCAGCAAGGTTTGGCAAGGGGGCCATCCGTCGGGCGAGGACGATGGAGGAGCCGGGGTGAATGAATCGCCCAAGAACCGCGTGTTTTTAGCATCGCCCAAGGTTGGTTTATGTTTGTGAGTATTTCTTTCTTGCACATTCCGTGTAATCTACCAGATGCCCGCTATTATTGGAGCCCCGGGTCTGCTCTGGAGATCGATACAGGCTCCTGAGGGTCGGCCAGGCGTTCTGCCGTGAGGCCGGGAAGAGCCCACACGGAGGAGGGCAAAGCCGGGGAGGGCGGGGCAACCCAAACTCCCATAAACGGAGTTCTGCGTTCTACTTGTGGAGTTTTGATTCGGTACAACCTGAGTGCCCGGAGTGGCCGGGCCTTGTCATCATTCGATGTGATAATCTGGGAGTTCTACACATGAAAGTTAGTCAACTGTTGAAAGTGGGCGTGGGTGTTGCGACACTCGGCACGATCCTGTTCGCCGGGGCGTGTACCTCAACCGAAACCGGGTCGAATCCCGACGACTTGTATACCGCCGGTGCTTGGCGCTACGGCGACAACCACGCGGAAGCAGCCCCCAAGCCGGCCCCCAAGCCAGCGGCGAAGGTCGAGGCTCCCGAGAAGCCCAAGCGACTCACCCGTGGCCCGTGCGCCCCGGTTGTCGGTCCCGATCAGACCGTCTCGACCCAGGCGTTCCCCACGGGCGAGCTTGCCTCGAGCGCCCTGGTCGTCTACACCGTCATGCCCAAAGAGGTCCGCCTCAATCAGCCCTACGAGTATGAACTCCAGGTCTGCAACCTGACTGGTGCTGAACTCCAGAATGTCGTCGTTATGCACGAGGGCCAGTCCAACCTCGAGATCATCAGCTCGAGCCCCGCTGCCAGTCGCGGCGCTGATGGCAGCGCCCAGTGGGTCCTCGGCTCGCTCGGCCCCAACGAGAGCCGGACGATCACCGTCACCGGCAAGGCGGGCAAAACGGGCATCAGCTCCAACTGCATCGCAGCAACCTACAACAACTTCCTCTGCGCCGAGACCAAGGTCGTCGAGCCAGCACTTGCCCTCAAGAAGACCGCGACCCCCGAGGTCCTGCTCTGTGATCCGATCGTCCTGACCTACACCGTCACCAACACCGGCTCGGGTGCCTGCGACAATGTCGTCGTCAAGGACAACCTTCCTGCCGGCATGACCACCGCCAACGGCCAGACGAGCGTCAGCTTCAACGCTGGTACCCTTGCAGCCGGGCAATCCAAGAGCTTCAAGGTCACCGCCAAGGCCAACCGCACCGGCAGCTTCTCGTCACCGGCCGCCGCCACCAGCGGGTGCGGCTCTGACGCCAACGCCGCGGCCGTCTCGACCGTCGTCCGTCAGCCCAAGCTCGCCATCAAGGCCGAGTGCAGGGAGCGGATCTACCTCGGTCGCAATGTGACCTTCAACTGGAACATCACCAACTCCGGCGATGCGGCCAGCGATAACACCGTCATCTCGGCACCCGTCCCCGCCGGTTCGACCTTTGTCAGCGCCACCAACGGCGGCGTGCTGACCGGGAACACCGTCGTCTGGAATGCCGGGACCCTCTCGGCCTCGGGTGGCAAGCGCGCCATCAGCATGACTGTCAAGCCTGACGGCATCGGCACGCTCCGCGCGGCCGCGACTGTCGAGGGTGCCTGCGCTGAGCAGGTCGCTGACGGCTGCGAGACCGTGGTTCGCGGTATCCCCGCGATCCTCCTCGAGGTTGTTGACGCCTCCGACCCGATCATGGTCGGCGACAATGTGACCTACATCATCACCGTGACCAACCAGGGCTCGGCCCCGGGCACGGGCATCAAGATCGTCTGCACGCTTCCCGCTGAGCAGGGCTTCGTCAACGCTGGCGGCGCCACCAACGCGACCCGCAGCGGCCAGACTGTCACCTTTGCTCCGCTGCCCAGCCTGGCCCCGGGTGCCAAGGCGACCTTCCGTATCACCGTCAAGGC
>JAJRZG010000155.1 GCA_024275365.1 Planctomycetota bacterium
CACACCGAAGGCTTCGTCAAAATCATCCGAGGCCTCCCCCGAGGCGAAATCCTCGGCTGCCACATCATGGGCGACCAGGCCACCGAACTCATCGCCGAGATGAGCCTCGCCCGCCGCCTCGAAGCGACAACCGAAGAACTCATCTGCACCATCCACGCCCACCCAACCATGCACGAGTCCATCCACGAGGCGGCACTAGCAGCCGAAGGCCGAGTCATCCACGCCTAGGGCGCACACGCGGGGTAACCTCCGGCCCCCTCTCCCGCGCCCCGTGGGAGAGGGTTGGGGAGAGGGCTTCTTCCTCTTTCCCTCCTCCGCCCCCCAGACCCGCCGCTCCGCCTCTACGAGCCCCGAGCGCAAGCTCGGCCCCCCGGACCCCAACAGGGTCCTCGTGCTACTTCTCCCGCACATACCGCGCGAGGTTCACACCCTTATTGACCTCCGCCACATACGACTCATTGATCCCCGCCGCGAGCACGATGTCCCGAATCGATGCCTCGCACCCACGGATATCCTCCGCGTGCCGCACGCCAAACAGGTGGATCATCACCACACTCTCCCCCTTCGCCGCCTCCCTGTACATCCTCCCCAGCGTCGTCCCAAGTTCCGTCACATTCATAGCGCACCTCCGGCAACAGCCTACCACCTGCCCACGCGGTACCCTCCCCCAATGCCCCGCTACCGCGAAATCCTCTCCTACACCGACATGGCCCAGCGCGAAGCCCTCGCCCTCCAACGCGGTATGAACTTTCAAGTCCGCTCCGGCGCCGCCGGCTACTCCATTATCCTCATGAGCCTCCGCAAGAACGCCCCCTACCAAGATCAGTGGCACGATGAAGACTCCGATCACCCTCTCGCCGGCCTCCTCGAGTACAAAGGCCACGACCTCCCCAACTACGCCGGCTCAACCGACAACCCCAAGCACATCGGTCAACCCATGACCCTCCCCAGCGGCCGCCTCACCGACAACGGCAAGTTCTACCAGGCCGCCATCGCCGCCAAGGGCGCCAAGCAAGACCCCGAAATCGTCCAGGTCTATGAGAAGATCGCCAGCGGTATCTGGTGCGACCGCGGGCGCCACCTCCTGATCGATGCCGAGATCAAGCCCGTCCCCACGGGCCCCAACACCACCCGCAACGTCTTCCGCTTCTACTTGCGACCTGCCAACACCCCAGACGCCACTACCCCCGAAGACGAACGCGAACTCGCCACTTCCCGCCAGATCCCCACGGCCGTCAAGGTCGCCGTCTGGAAACGCGACCAAGGCCGCTGTGTCCAGTGCGGCTCCACCGACAACCTCCACTTTGACCACGATGTGCCGTTTAGCAAGGGTGGATCGAGCATTACGCCGGACAACGTGAAGCTCCTTTGTGCTCGGCACAATCTGGAGAAGTCAGATAAGATCCAGTAGGGCCTCCCGCAGCCTGATGCCCGGCGGGTGCCACCGACCTCGGGTGCTTTGACCCGAGGCCGGTGCTCTTCGCGAGCCTATGCAGCACCGCCTCTCAGTCCCCAACATCCACATCTGTGCGCCATTCTCCCCCCAATCACCCCCCAGCGCGCGCAACCTCGCGCCCCTACCCCATTTCCCCCTTCCAATCACACCCCTCCCCCTCGTATGGTGCAACCAGACCACCATGCAAGCCACCCACCCCAACCCAACCGCCCCCACACCCTCACCTCCAAGCGGGGCAGCCCCATCCCCTCCTGGTGTGCCATTTGCCCCTTTGCCATGTGCTCTTTCTCCCCAGGACCAGCACCTCCTCACCGTCCTCTTCGACCTCAACGCCGCCCTCCTCGTCGCCGCCGCCCATGTCGGCCTCTCCGAAACCCAGCTCATCGACTGGTCCACCCAGCCCCACATCCAACAGCGAATCACCGCCCAGCGCGCCCTCCGCCGACTCCGCCAGGAGATCCGCTACGAGTCCGTCGCCCGCCGCACCCTCGACACGCTCGATGAGATCGCCAGCACCACCGACGACCCCATCGAGCGCCGCCGAGCCGCAGCCGCCATCCTCCGCTTCCTCAACCCACTCACCCCCCGCCCCCAACGCCGCACCCCCAGTGGGCCAGCCATCTCGCCCGCCACGCTCCCCGCATGCCACGACTCTGTGAGCCGTGCCGAACCACCCGAACCACCCGAATCATCCAACACACCCGAGCCCTTCCACACCCCCATCAACCACCACGAAATGAGCCCTAAGCGTCAGCGCCGGGCCACCCAAGCACCACCCCAAATCGCAGCAAACCAAGCCGCGCCCGCACCACCCTCTCTGCTCCCTCCAACCACTCTGCCTTCTCTGCTCCCTCTCC
>JAJRZG010000156.1 GCA_024275365.1 Planctomycetota bacterium
ATCTGCAAGCCGCCAGCTTTGTCCGCGACGAACGCCGTGGTACCAGAGACATACAAGCTCTCGGCATCACCCGGCGTATCGGAGGCACCGAGCATCGCTGGCTGGGTCGGATCGGTGACATCGATGATCTGCAAGCCGTTGGAGCTGTCTGTGACAAACGCCGTGGTGCCGGAGACGAACACGCCCAAGGCAGAACCCGGCGTGTCATAGGAACCGAGAAGAGAGAGGATGCAGAATGTGCCACGGGCGGCTTGCCCGCCCGTGCAGGGATGGGCAGGTGCTGACGGCACTGGCAGACAAGCCGCCAGTGGCACAACTTCAGGCTGCCAGTGCCCCACACTGACTACTGTTCGGATCGGTCGGCAAGGTGGCTGTCCTGCGCATCGTGGTTCACAGGCCAAGTCCGGCTGAGGTCCACCGCATGCCCCTTGTCCCAACCCCGGCTGCTACTGCCCCAATGGTTCGCGGGCCAACCGAGAGAAAGCTCTCGTACATGCACACCTGCCAGTGCGTAGTCCTTTGGTGCCCGCCAGTCCCGTTTGTATTCATAGGTCGCTGTTGTCCAGGCCGTCGGGTCAGCAGCGTCCAGAATCATCCCCTCAAGATCCTTCTCCAACTCCGCGCCAGATTCGTACACCCGGTAGGGGCTGATCGCGACGCGCTGCCCTTCCATCTCCAGGAAGTTGCCATGCTCATCAAGCCCGCCGGCGTCCTCGACATAGGGATATGCCTCCTCCAGCATCGCACGCAAAGGCAGGCGCGGCGGCACCTGGTCGAACGGCCCATCGTACCAAGTATTCTGCGTAATCTCGCGCCGGCTCACCCCTACCAAGATGAGCCTCCCTGTCCCCGGGTGCTTCACAAAGCAGAACCTCGACCGCTCACCAAACCACGCCTCAACCATCTGGCTCTGGCCGCGAACCCACGGCTCCGGCCTCGGCTTCCGTTCATCGAGCACATAGTAAAACGCTCGCGCGGGCTTGTAATAGAGAAGCTGCAGAGAGTACCCCGACTCGTCGCGCACGCCGCTGACATGCTGCTCGCCCGGCAGGAGATCGAACCCCGGGGGCGAGAGGGCGCTCCGGTCGAGCACAAACACCCGCGAGAGTCCGTCCACTTGCAGCAGCACCTCGCCCGCCTCGGCGTTGTAGTGCATCGACACCCCGTCCTCACCGTCCTTGAAGTGGCCGACCCGCATATCGCGCTGGCTGTAGGCGTCGAAGTACCCGACACTGAGCGCGCCATCCTCGACATCCGCGAAACGAATGTTCCCACTCACCACCCGCGGCCCGAGCATGAACTTGTAGTAGTAATACCGCTCTGTCGGGTACACAACCGCCCGCGTCGGTGCCGCCGACAGCACGAACCGCAGCACGCTCCGCGGCTCCTCAAAGCTCGGTTCGTCCGTGGAACATGCCGGGTGAACTTTCAGGCTCGACTCACTACCATCCCACACGACACCTGGACGCAGCGCCTGCTCGTTGAGTATCACCCACGCGGATTGATCCACCACAACGCCGTTCGTGGCACAACCGGAAGCACCCATCGCGCCGAGACATACCGAGAGGCCCAATGGTGCGCCCGCGCGACATTTGCGCACCCACGAACGCACCCGTTGTGCATAGCTTACCAGCACATGACAGCCGAGGAACTCTACCATGGGAAGCGATCGGTGCCGTCCCAGATGTCCATGAATGTATCCCACCAGTTGTGATCCGGCGGGAAGATCGGCAAGCCTCCGTCTTCCGGATCGCCCCAGGACTCCGAAATAATCCGTGTGTGCATAGGAGGCCATGTGGGTTGCGGTCCGGGCCAGGTGCTTGAGGCGTAGCTCAAGTGCCCGGGCGGGTAGTTATAACTGACGCCCGTGCTATGCCCTCCCCATCCGTCAGACATATGCCATGTATGATTCGGCGGCCACATACCATGCGAGACATCCGTCTCATGTCGCCATTTATCCTGCGTAAAATACGCTTGGTGGAGAGGCGGTCTGATCGCATTCGCCGAGTCTGAGTAGGTGTGGTTCGGCCACCATGTGCGAGAGTTCACGAGTTCGTGATCGGGCGGATATGACGAGGACGCATCCGCCATATGACTTGGCGGCCATGATTCACTTATATCCTTCTCGTGGTGCGGTGGTGGATAGTCGTAGTTCGATGTAAACAATGTGTGTATCTCTGGAGGATCCCATGTGCTCGATGCATACCAATCGTGGTTCGGCGGCCACTGCTTGCTGATCTCCGATTCGTGTGGGCCTGTAGGATAGTGACTGGATGTATATGGCATATGGTCGAACGGATCCGGCTCCTCGCCATCGTACCCGTTGGAGATACTCACAAGATGGTTGGGCTGCCACCAGCCCGGATGGTCCGGAGGCCAGGTGTCGCTCACGCCCACGAGGTGGGTGTCCGGGGCGCACTCGGAGGCCATGAATGCATCACGCCCGTGCTCGATAATCGCCGACATGTAACTTACAGCCTGCCGTGCCGCCTGATCAACATCCCAATCACTGACGGCCTCACCAAACCGGTCGATAGTGACAAATAGATCCTCGGAGTTCACCTCGCCGTCGAGGTTCAGGTCACCCTCGAGAGACCCCGCGGTCACATCGATGGCCGTCTGCTGCACATCCTCAGGACCCACCGTCTCCCCTCCGGTCGCTGCGGTCCTACCGAACGCCCCTTTCATCAGAGACCCGATCGCCGCGACGATATCCTCAGAGGTCTCAACCCCGTCCCCGTCCTGATCGCCCACGGCTAGCTCAGGGCCATACAACTCCGTCATCCGATCAAGCAGCATCATGGCGATATCCACATCGCTCACGGCACAATCATTATTGAGGTCCGTCAAGGCCATGCTCGACCGCGACATGAACCGCGTGATCTCCGTCCGATCCGGCGGGCCGTACTGGGCCGCGACAGACCCCGCCGTCGCCCCAACCCCAACGGCGAACCCAACCACAACTGCGATGACACTCGGGGTTGCACGATCGTCAGACCGTCCGGTTTGGATTCTCAGTTGCATGCTCATCATGGGTATCTCCTTGTTGTGCTCACGGCGGCGAGGACCAATGCGAGTATCCCCCCCCCCCCCCCCCGTCAAGACCCCAGGGCACAAAGGGGTGGCGGGTGGCCCGAATGTGGAGGACACGACTCGCCGCAACTCTGTCTTCTCCTTTCCTCCACCATCCTCAGCGGCGCTGTCGTGCCTCCCCAGTCTCCCGGTTCGCATCACTGCGCGGGGAGGGATCGAAGGGGGCGGAGGAGGGGAGGCTGCGAGTGATGGCACCCGCTTGGTCGCGTCTTTGGCTTGGTGCTGGTGGCTGTTGTGGTCCGGGTGTGGTTCTGCGTTGATCGTGTATGGTTCTGCATCGATCGTGTGCCGATCGTGGGTGGATCGTGGGAGTTTGTGGGTCGCGGGTGGCCCAGCGCGGAGGCCGAGTGGGGGCCAGAGTGTCAAAATAGGAAATCTACCGCCGTCGGTGAAGAGCTAAAGGACGGCCGTGAGGAGCTAACGGACGGCCTTCGAGAGCTGAAGGACGGCCGTGAAGAGTTCAAGGACGGCCTTGGAGAGCTCATGGACGGCCTTGAGGAGTTCATCGGCGGCCTCGGAGAGTTCATGGACGGCCTTGGACTCCTCACCGACGGGCTGGAACTCCGCGGGGGCGGGGCGGAGAAGCAACGAAATAACTGTGTGGGACCGACCGGCGGTTCGTCATGGCCATCCAAAGCGATGGCCATGCCACACCCAAAGCGATGGCCATGCCACACCCCATGACCGGCACCCATTGATGCCCCGGATCGTGGCCACCCAAAGCTGTGGCCACGGCACCCGCCCCACCTCACCCGCGGGCTTGCCAAGATCGCCCCGGAGGGGCGAACTACCCAAGACACCCACTCACCCCCTTGCCTTCCTCCGCGCACTCCGCGTCCCCCTCCGTGCCTCCGCGTTCTGCCTCCCCGCCTTCCTGTATCCCTTCGAGCCCTTCGCGGACTTCGCGTTCAACCCTTGGTATGTGCGGTCTCTCTCTGCCCGTTGTCTTTAGCCTGCCGAATGGAGGCACGCCCGGGCAAGGGCCGCAGCCGAGCGCACATCGGCGATGCGGGAGCCACCGGCTTCGCGTTCGATGACCATATCACAACTCAGCCCGGTGTTGCGGTAGGCGGTGAAGAAGGCGTCCCAATCGACTGCGCCCGTTCCCACGGCGACTTCTGTGCCCCAGGTGCCGGGGCTCTCGGTTGGGGTCGCGTCCTTGATGTGGAGTTGGGTGACATGAGGTGCAAGGCTTTGGAGGGCGGCGATGGGGTCGCCCATGTTGTAGAGGATCATGTTGGCGGGGTCGAAGTTGACGCCAGCGGGGAGTGTTGATGGGGGGAGGTCGGCGAGGACATCGAGGAGCGTGTCGGCCGACTCCTGGCCGGTCTCGAAGGCGAGGCGGATGTTGCGTGCGGCAAAGACCTCGATGAGCTGGGCGAGACGGTCGAGCATCTTTGTGCGCTCGGGGTTGGCCGCGTCATGGGGGAGAAAGCCCGCGTGGAGCGTGACCAATGGCAAGCCGAGACGGGCGGCCAGGTCGGCGTTGGCGTTGGCGGCGGCGAGGTTGGTGGGCCATGTGGTGTCGGGGCGGATGCCGCCGGTGGCTTTGATGGTGTCGAGGGTCGAGTAGTCCTCGCTCTCGGTCGTCATCATGCCGGAGAGAATCGTGATGTCGGCAGCCGCGAGTGTGCGCACCGTCTCAGCCTCATCCCACTGGCCGGTGCGGATCGGATCGAGGGCGAGCTGGATCGCGTTGAGGCCGCAGTCGGCAACCTTGGCGGCAAGGTCGGGTGGGCTTGTCGGCTGGAGGGACCAGGAACAGACACCCAGCCGCGGATGCCCGGTTGTTGCGTGGGTGGGCCTCGAACCGGGGGTCATGAGGGGGGGTCTCCCTTGGGCTCGACGACCGGCTGACGGCCGCCGGGATAGAAGATGGCAAGGGCCGCAAGACAGGCGACCGCGATCCACATGGGGATGCCAAAGAGCTTGGTGTAGTTCATCTGGGTGGTGATTTCGCCCGAGTCGGCGACGATGCTCTCGGTCGCCCAGTTGCCGACGATGCTGGTGGCAAACCACGACCCGACGATGATCCCGACACCGATGATGACGACATTGAAGAGGTTTTGGGCGCTGGCGCGGACATCGGGGGTGGTCTGTTCATCGACGACCATGAAAGCGACGAAGATGAAGCATCCGAAGCAGAGGCCGTGGAGGGCGACGCCGAGGAGAATGAGGGGCATCGAGGTCGCGGCGTAGGCGAAGAGGGCCATACGGAGGGCGTAGGCCGTGATGCCGATGGCGAGGAGTGACTTGCGTGAGAGTCGTTTGGCGAGGAAGGGCATGAGGGCGAGGACGGCAATCTCGGCCATCTGCCCGATGGTCATGAGGCCGCCGCCGCCGGCACCGAGCACCCGGTTGATGAGGGCCGCGAATGAATCGGCTGCGTTGCTCTGGCGTTGGAGGATGCTGAGGAACTCGCTGGTGTGGACGAAGTAGAACTGGTGGACGATGCTGATGGGGACCGCGAGAAAGAAGAGCGTGATGAGCGGCTGCTTGCGGACCTCGCGGATCGCTTCGAGCGTGGCGAAGGACTCCCTGGGCTCGGCGGAGGGGGGGGTCTTGGGGAGCGTGAAGCAGTAGAGACCCATGATGAGCCCGAGCACCGCGCTGAGCTGGAAGGCCCCGGCCCGCCCGGCATTCTGGGCTGCGGCGACGACCTCGGCAGATTCGCCCGTCGGTGTGTGGCGAAGCAGGAGCCACTGGCCGACCATGATGCCGGCCGCGATCCAGCCGATGGTGCCCCAGAGGCGGATGGGGCCGAACTGTTTGTCGCGGTCGGTGAGGTGGTGGAAGCTGAGGGAGTTTGTGAGGGCGATCGTTGGGGCGTAGACGATGCCATAGAGAAGCGAGATGATGAGGAAGGGCCAGAAGGAATCGACCGAAGCGAGGGCAAAGACGAGCCCGGCCCCGAGGAGGTGGCTGATGCCGAGGAATTTTTCGGTGTTGAAGTATCGGTCGGCGATCTGGCCGGCGATGAGCGGCCCGAGGATCGCGCCGACGGCTCCGGCAGCGAGGATCGCGCCGACCTGATCGAGCGACATGCCGACATGGCCGAGGAGATAGGGATAGAGGATGGGCAGCCATGCTCCCCAGATGGCGTACTGAAGAAACATCATGACCGAGAGTCTTGGAGTGATGGAACGGGCAGCGGGTGCGTCTTGTGTGGTCATGGGGCTTTGCCTCTTCCTTTGTCAGCCTCGCCCGGGAGAGACGATGGCACTCTGGTTTGGCAGGGTAGCAAAAAGCCGGGATTGCTGCGGATGGTTCTTGCTGTAGGTTTTACGGGACTTGCTTCGGCCAAACTTTCTCTGGGAACTCTTGCATGGAGCGGAGAAACTGGACTTGCGCGGGTATTATCCTGACCCCAGGGTTCTGAATCCGCGTTTGCGGCCCAAGGCAGGAGGCAGGTGTCACCCATGCGAGTTGGTATTCCTCGAGAAGTCTTCCCTTCTGAGTGTCGTGTGG
>JAJRZG010000157.1 GCA_024275365.1 Planctomycetota bacterium
GGATAGATGAACTCGTTCTGGGAGTGGAACTCTTTGAGGATGTCGTTCTGGAGTGTGCCGCCAAGGGTGTCCCAGGGGATGTCGCGCTGGTAGGCCATGGCGAGGTACATCGCCCAGATGACCGCGGCGGGGCCGTTGATGGTCTGGCTGACGGTGACCTTGTCGATAGGGATGTCGGCGTAGAGGCGGTGCATGTCCTCGATGGTGTCGATGGCGACGCCGCACTTGCCGACCTCGCCCATACAGAGGGGGTCGTCGGAGTCGCGGCCCATGAGGGTGGGCAGGTCGAAGGCGGTGGAGAGCCCGGTGTTGGCTTTGGTGCTGGTCTTGGCCGCTTCGAGGAGATACTTGAATCGCTGGTTGGTGTCGTCAGCGGAGCCGAAGCCGGCGAACTGTCGCATGGTCCAGAGGCGGGAGCGGTAGCCCTGCGGGTAGAGGCCTCGGGTGTAAGGAAAGGTGCCGGGAGCGGGAATCTCGGTGTCTATGTGCTCGAGGGCGTGGGTCGGGGTCCATGGGTTGCCGTCGGACATGACGACACCGGGGCCGTAGCAGGGATCGAGGACGAGGCCGGAGATGGTGACGGCGTGGGGGTCGAGGGTAGAGAGGTCGGGGGTCGAGATTGTGGCGGGGTTTGCTGGTGTTGTGGTCATGGTGTGCTCTCTCGTCGAAAGGGTGCGCGGAGAATGATATGGGAAGCCGAGCGGTGTGGCACGGTCTGGGTGTTGGCGATCTGGTGGCGTGATGTGTAAAAACAAAAACGCCCCTGGCGATATGCCAGGGGGTGTTTTGAAGCGAGGCGGACGGGAATCGAACCCGCAACCTCCGGATCGACAGTCCGGTGCTCTAACCAATTGAGCTACCGCCCCGGTGCTCTGTTGCCATCGGCTGTCCGATGGGGTGTGTGAAAAATACGCTCTCCGATGCTGGGGTCAAGGGGCGGGGCGGTACGAATGCACCGATTCCGCCACTTGTTGGTGCAAAGGCAGTGTTGCCTTTAGTTCTTCAGTGAGATTCGGTCTTGGTCCTGGAGCCCGATCGCGCTGCCATCGACACCGACCTTGGCACCCTGCATGTACATCATTGCGCAGGCTGCGAGGAGAGCGACGACTGCCAGTGCCATCAGGCCTGTGTAGACATCTGGAGTTGCGCCGCGTTTCATGCGGCCACCGGGCATCTGCATTCCAAACTGACTCATGATTCAGCCTCCACTATCGTGTGTGCCAAGCCGCTCAGCGGCCGAATCGACTCGCGACCAGGTCACCCAGTTGGACTGCGGCCCCCTCGTTGGTCAGTGAAACCCTGGCCACAGCCGACTGGAGGTCGGTGCGGACCACGACAAGTGTCGCGACAAAGCTCTGCCCACGGCCGACATGGAGCTGCATGTTCTCGGAGACGCGGTCGTTGCTCCCGATATCGATCTCGATGAGGGGCTGGCCTGATGCGGGATCGGTCGAGACCTGGGTGACTCTGCCTCGGATGACCGGGCCTGCGGCTTCGTAGGGTGCGCCTTCTGCGCCGGAGCAGACACCTGCCATGGCGAGTTCGGCGGCCCTTTGGGCGGAGGCGAGTTGCTCGCGGAGAGCCCTGATTGTGGCGTTAAAGACATCGTTCTGGCTTGCGAGGTCGTTGACACGGTCTTCGAGTTCGAGGGAGCCTCGGCGGAGCCCCAGCTCGCTCTCACGGAGCGAGGAGAGTTCCTTGCGTTGGCTGTCGATAACCTCGGCCTGTGCCTTGGTGGTTTCGAGCGAGTCACCGATCTGGTTTTCGATGGCATCGGCTCGGTTTCGCTCAGCTTGGACCGAGGCGGTGAGGCTGGCGTTTTCTGTGACCAGCAACGCATAGCGAGCCGCGATATCGGAGAGCATGATCTGCAAGCCGTGAATCTGCTGCGTTGCGACAGCAGCCGCATCGGCATATTCGGCGGTCGCGGCCTGCTGCTTTGCCTTGGCCGTCGCGGTTTCTTGCTGTGCATCGTTGTACTTGGACACGATGGCATCGGCGTTGACGCTGTATGCCATGGTCAGGGCAGCGAGCACGAGGCTGAGCACTGCTGCGAACACGATGAACACCTTGGTCAGGATGTGCACTGTCGTCTCCTCGTCTTTCCGAGTTGCCCGTGCCGATTCATTGGCTCGGGTGCGGCTGTTTTGCCGCCTGTCTGTCCGATCGGGCCTGACATCCTGCCAGACTCTGCGTCGGTGTGTGGGTCCGGGTCGCCATCATAGGGTTTCTCAGCCGAGCGTGTCGGGAGAATCTGTTTGGAGCGATTGATACCGAACTTATGCCCGGGTGTCAAGACCAATCTGCCTCTGGATGACCCTATCCGAGAGATCTTTGGTATCGGATCCGGGTAATCAGCGTGATCGGTCGTCCTCGAGGATGTTGAGGAGGGCTGAGCCCACGGCTACCCGGAGGCGTTCGCTCGGGTCTCCCAGTGTTTTTTCCAGTGCGTGCATGGCTGAAGCACCCCCGATCTGACCGAGTGCCCAGGCACCTTGTATTCGGGCTGACTCCCTGCCTGAGGCGAGGGCAGCCTCTGGCTCGGTGGTGGTAATTTGCTTGCCCATGGCTCCGAGAGCCCCGGCGACTGCGAGCCGGACCTCGATGGGCATAGAGGAGCCTGTGGTATCTCGCATCGCGGCGAGGCTTCGGAGTTGCCCCTCAGAGCCCCAATCTTTCAGGTTGCCGAGGATTTGGGCAGCGAGGACTGTGGCATCGAGTTCTTCTGGTGTGGATGGGTAGAGGGCTGCCCTGAGGGTGTGGAGTTGTGCATCATCCCCGAGTTTGACGAGTGCTTCAGCGATCTGGACGCTGAGGACTTTGATTTCGGCGGGGTTTGCCCGTGGGACATCGAGTTGGACCGCTTCGCGGAGGAGGGAGGATGTGCCATTGTCAACGAGTTCGCCGAGGAGGTAGGCGGCGTGTGCGCGGACGCGGGGTGAGGGATCGCCCGTGACCATTGCGCCGAGCGGGGTGGGGTCGATTTCGTTGCCACAGGCGCGCATGGCGTAGATGGCTGCGGCTTTGACGAATGGGGAGTCGTCTTCGGTGAGTGGGCGGACGACCTCGATCAGGTCTGTCATTTTTGCTTTGCCCACAGCCATTGCGGCGACTGTGCGGACGCCGGCGTTTGGGTCTGCGAGGGCAGCAGGGAGGAGGGCCTTGAGCCTTGCGGGTGCTACGAGGAGCCCCTCGATGGCGTTTGCGCGGACTTGGGGGTCTTGGGATTGGGTGAGTTCGAGAAGGGTGGCGATGGCGGACTCACGAATCCTTGAGCGTTTGACCGGGTCGCGGGCGGTGTTGGGTTTGGTGGTGGCTTGGGAGGTCTGTGTGCCGAGAGCCGCGGGTGCCGCCCCGTCGCCCTGACAACCGGTTGGCAACCCGAGTATCCCTCCTGCGGCGATCACGATGAGAAACTTGTGCATTGGGCACTCCATGGGTCGTTCTCCGTACAAGCTGAATCTTCTTCGACTCTCTGTGAACCGGGTGTCATGGGCTCGATCATGCGTGACCATGCGGGTATGCCGATCATGCTCACGCTTGCGCGAGAGCATGGCACCCTCACCGGTTCTCTTCTTCGGTCTCATCGGTGTCGGGGCTTTGAGGACGGCCTCGGTGTGTGAACCCGACGATGACTCCTGCGAGGAGTAAGGCCCCAAGGCCCGCAAGGTTCGCCCAGCCGACGATGTCGCCCATTCGACCGAAGGGGGTGGTGCCGGTGGGCAGGGGGGCATCTGCCCAGAGGACGCCGTCTGCGCGGGTGTCCCCTGCCTCGACGCCCCTTGCGATAACCCTGCCATCGGGGCTGATGACGGCTGAGATGCCGGTGTTTGCTGCCCGGACGACGGAGATGCCCAGTTCTACCGCCCGCCAGCGGATGATCTGGAGGTGCTGCTCTCGGCCTGTATCGAATGAGGAGAACCAGCCCTCGTTGGTGAGTTGGATGAGCACATCGGCCTGGCGTTCGTTGCCTGCATAGGCGAGACGGCGACAGATGCCGGGCATGATGCCCTCAAAGCAGATCGGTGTCGCGACCCGCACGAGGCCCGACTCGGTGCGGACGATGTGTGTGAGGGGGTCGGTGCCTGCGTCGAAGTTGAAGCTGAGGTCGGTGGCTCCGATGCCGACGCGGAGGACGAGGCGTTCGAGCCAGGGCCAGGCGGAGATATAGGGCATGACCTCGCCGAAGGGTGTGAGGTGGATTTTGTCGTATCGGTTTCCCTCGACACGGCCCTGGTTGATGAGGTAGGAGCTGTTGTACCTCGCTTTGGAGCTTTCTGTGATGGAGCCGGTGCCTTCTTCGACCTCGAAGCGGAGTTCGTCGATTCCTGCTGCCCCGATGAGGAAGGGGATGCCGAGGCGTTCCTGCCAGGCGAGGAGGGAATCAGACGCGACGGTCGTGGGCATCATCAGGCGGTTGTTTTGCTCGAAGGGGCCTGAGACGGGGACGGGTGGGTCGATGCCGTCGGCACCACGGGTGATGACGAAGCGGAGGACGGGCCAGGCGACATCGGTCTCGGTGACCCAGGCGAGGGCTGCGGCTCGTTCTTCGGCGAGGGAGTTTGCATCGAGGGCATCGCCGGGGAACATGGTTTCGGGCCAGATGACGAGATCGGGGGGGGTATCGGTTTCGCACGCACGGACGGTGAGTTCGAGCATGCGGTCGAGGTCGCGCATTCGGGTTGCGGGTGGCCAGCCGAGTTTGACGCTCTGGGGGATGTTGGTCTGGACGACCGCGACGCGGAGGACGCCGTCGGTGACGACGCGGGGTGTTGCTGAGAGCGCTGCCCAGGTGATTGCGATCCCGAAGAACGAGGCGGCTGCGAGAATGCGGAGTCGGTTTTTGGAGGTGACGATGCCGAGGGCTGACATGCCGAGGGCGACGGTGAGGAATGAGATGCCGTAGATGCCGACGACGGCCCCGGCGCGTGAGAGGTATGGCGATTCGATGAGTGGGTACCCGGTGAGGAGCCATGGGTAGCCTTGCCAGACGACCTCGCCGCGCAGGACTTCGAGCCCGACCCAGACGACCGGGCCGAGGAGCCAGACGGAGGTACGGAGGCGGCTTGAGAGCCAGGAGAGGAGCCAGACGAAGGCACCGGCATAGAGGGAGAGGTAGATGATCATGAGCACCGCGCCGGGGGCGGAGACACCGAAGACCCATTGGTGCTGCCACGCCCAGACGGGGGCTGCGCCGAGGCTGGCGGCGATGGCGGCACCGAGGCGATTTTTGTGGGTGAGCCCGGCAGCCCAGAGGAGCGGGAGGGGGGCGAGGAATGTGAGTATCCACAGGCCAAAGGGGGGGAAGGCAAGGAGCGTGAGGATAGAGGTGAGGGCTGAGGCTGCACAGACCGAGGATCGTGTTGACCAGGCGAGCAGGGTGTTTTTGTGTGTTGTGCCTTGCACTCGACGGCTCGTCATGAATCAGCCCTCTCTCCCCTCGAATACCCGAAGGCAGTTCACTACAGAATACAGAGTTGTGCTTAGGCCGCCTTTCGGGTCACAGAGGGAAGGGGGAGTCGAGCGGTTCGCACCTCCCCCGACCATCGCTTCGCTTGGCCACCCCCTCCGCAGGGCGGAGGGGGATCAAGACGCACCTCCCCCGGCCATCGCTTCGCTCGGCCACCCCCTCCGCAGGGCGGAGGGGGATGGATCACCCTACATGCCGGCGTAGTCGATGAGTCTGGCGATCTCGCTTCGGAGGTCGTGTCGGGTGACGACGCGGTCGAGCATGCCGCTGTTAAGGAGGAACTCGGAGCGTTGGAAGCCGTCGGGGAGTTCCTGGCGGATGGTCTGCTGGATGACACGGGGGCCTGCGAAGCCGATGAGGGCTTTGGGCTCGGCGATGATGACATCACCGAGCATGGCGAAGCTGGCGGTGACACCTCCGGTTGTGGGGTCTGTCAGGATACTGATGAAGAGGCCACCGGCGCGGTCGTAACGGGCGAGCGCTGCGCTGGACTTTGCCATCTGCATGAGGGAGAGGCCGGCTTCCTGCATCCGGGCACCGCCTGAGCAGCTGACCACGATGAGTGGGAGCCCGTGCTGGGTGGCGTGCTCGATGGAGCGGGTGACGATCTCGCCGACAACGCTGCCCATCGAGCCCATCATGAAGGTGAGGTCGAGGCAGCAGAGCATGGCCTGGCGACCCTTGATAAAGACCATCCCGGCTTGGACAGCGTCGGTCTGCCCGGTCTTGAGCTGCTCGACACGGAGGCGGTCGGGGTACTTTTTCAGGTCCTTGAAGCCAAGCGGGTCGCGGGACTCGATATTGGTGAACATCGGGGCAAAGGAGCCGGTGTCTGCGAGCTGCTTGACCCGCTCGACTGCGCCGATGCGGTAGTGGTGGCCGCACTCGGGGCAAACATGGAGGTTTGCCTCCATCTGGCGGCGGTAGACCATCTGGCCACAGCCGGGGCAGCGGAGCCAGAGCCCCTCGGGGATGGAACTCTTCCGTTCGGCAACGGGCTTGTTCAATGTCCTTGTTGATGTTCGGGTCATGTGGAGTTCGTTCCTTTGTTGGCCTTGAGAGGGTCTTCCTTGCGGGGCACGAACGAAAGGCATCTTATTAGCTGGCACACCGGACCGCTCGGGGGTCCTGGGTTGTGCTTGTGCGGACTGATTCTCGGTCTACCAGCACCCACTGGGGCTTGTCAGGGTGTTCGGCCTCTGCCCACATCTGGGAGATTGACTCGCCTTTGAGCCAGCAGCGGACTATGCCAAAGACCATCGGTCGAAGGACCACGCAGACACCGCAGTTTTCGTCTCCTCGTGCTTTGGTGAGGAGGGAGCGGACCTGCTCGATGACCCTGTCGGCGGCCTCTGCGATGGGTTCGCCACCCGGGGGGATGACTGAGGTCGGGTCTTCATGCCATTGTCGAAAGGCCTTGCCGACCCGTTCTTCCGCGTCGGTGCAGTTGAGCCCTTCCCAGAGGCCAACACCGACTTCGTGGAGGGCCGCGATGACCTTGAGCTTGGCACCGGTTGCTGCAGCGATGGCACTTGCGGTTGCTTGGGCAGAGTCTTCGGGGCCGGTCCAGACCTGGCAGATCGATCCTTCCGGCATATCGGCGGCGGCTGATTGTACCGCGGCAAGGCCCTCTGCTGAGAGGGGCAGGTCTGCGCTGCCGCTGAGCCGGTCGGCGAGGTCCCATTCGCTCGTGCCTGCGCGGAGAAGAAGGAGCTTGATGTGTGTTGATTTCGCCATGGCGAGACAGCCAAACTCCGCGACTCCGTCGTCGTGACCCTCTTCACAAGGTCGGTTTGAGCCCTGTGGAAGTGATGGCAAGTCTAGCAAGTGGAGGAGAGTGTGGCCTAGAGATCAGTGAGAACCCGCACATTCCCCGTTTATCCGGACTTAAGAGCCTCGTAATGTATGGATCGCGGCTGCCCGGTCTGCCTGGGGGAGTCCGAAGATTGCCGACCCTGCAACGAGGACATCGCACCCGGCATCACGGGCGGCCTGTGCGGTTGCTGGGGCGATGCCGCCATCCATCTCGAGGCGTTGGCCTGGGCAGAGCAGGGGTGCGATTGTTCGGACTTTGTCGAGGACTTGGGGGATGAACGCCTGCCCACCGAAGCCCGGGTTGACGCTCATGACGAGTGCCAGGTCGAACGCTTCGAGTGCTGGGAGGATCGCTTCTGCGGGTGTCGGGGGGTTGATGGTGATGCCGGCGGTTGCGCCAAGAGCGCGGATTCGCTCGGCGAGGGCGATGCAGGCATCGAGCCCGATGGGTTCGACATGGAAGCTCACATGGTCTGCACCGGCTTCGATAAATGGGCCTGCAAACGAGGCGGGGTCCTGGACCATGAGATGGACATCGAGGAAGGCATCGGGGAGTGCTGCACGGAGTGACTTGACGAGCGCGGGTCCGAGTGTGAGGTTTGGGACGAAGTGGCCGTCCATGACATCGATGTGGAGGAGGTCGCCTCCGGCTTTGAGCGATTCTTCGGTGTCTTCTGCGAGGTGGGCGAAGTCTGCAGCGAGGATCGAGGGGGCGACCAGCACGCCTTCATTGGGCCATTTATGCATGTTCATGTGCTCGACTCTTTGTGCGAAATTTGCGATAAATATCGTTGTTTTTCGTGTTTTTGGGTTGACATCAGTGCCGAACTATAGGAGACTGCTTTCTCCTCTTTGCGGAGCGCCCGAACTGCCCGGTGTGTGGCTTCGCTGGCGGGAACTGCGTCAAGTTGGAGGAACTCGTGGAGGCCCTCACCAAGAGAACATTCTGGGACGATGGGAACCCCGGTCTGCTGTGTGCCGAGTGTAGCTTGAATGGAGGTCATTGCACACTCATCGTGCTGTGTGTACTGCACGCTCCGTAGTGAGTGCCGATTCTCGGTACACGGGTGACCGAACGCGCCATGCCTTGAAACTGATCGGGGGGAAATGGGAGAGAGAGCCACGGAGAGGGAGAGTATGGGAGAGTAGAGAGCCGATCAGGCTGGGAGGCATGGATGGAACCCGCCCGAACACGGGCGGGTTCTGCGTGTTTGTGGGTACTCGCATCTATCATGGGGCTCTGTACAGGAGCCGTTCCCCATGCCCGATCTTTCCCAACTCCGCGACACGCTTGATGCCATCGGGCAGAGCCACATACTCGCGTCCTTTGACGGGCTCAGGCCCGATCAGCAGCGGTCTCTCCTTGAGCAGTTGAGGGGGCTTGATCTGTGTGCCCTGCCCGGGCTTATCGCGGCTTATGTCACGAGTCCTCCCTGTGTTGCTATGCCAGATGACATCCAGCCTGCGCCGTACTACCCCAATGACCCGGCATCAGCTTTCAGGAGTTGGGACAGGGATCACTTTCGCGCTGCGGGGGAGGCGTTGCTGCGGGCGGGAAAGGTCGCGTGCTTTACGGTAGCGGGTGGGCAGGGGACACGGCTTGGGTATGAGGGACCCAAGGGGTGCTACCCGGCGGGTGCTGTCACGGGAAGGCCGCTCTTTCAGTTCTTTGCTGAGGCAATCGCCAAGACGGGTAAGAAGTATGGGAAGATGCCGCCCTGGTACATCATGACGAGCCCGCTCAACCACGAGTCGACGGTGGCGTATTTCGAGGCGCATGAGTATTTCGGGCTCTCGCGTGACGGGGTCTCGTTCTTTCCGCAGGGGGTGATGCCGAGCTTTGATATCGCGACCGGCAGGGTGCTCATGGCGAGTTGTGAGAGGATCGCGACCAACCCGGACGGGCACGGCGGGTCGCTCAAGGCGCTCAGTGTTTCAGGAGCACTTGCAGACATGAAGGCGCGGGGGGTTGAGCATATCAGTTACTTCCAGGTGGACAACCCGATTGTGCGGGTAGCAGATCCGGTGTTTCTGGGGTTGCACGCGGCGGCGCCGGATTCATCGGGTGAGATGTCTTCCAAGATGCTCGCCAAGGCGTACGCGGAAGAGAAACTGGGGATGTTCTGCCTTGGGGATGGGAAGCTGCAGATCATTGAGTATTCAGACCTGCCTATGGAGCGGCAGCGGGAGCGGCTTGAGGATGGTCGGCTGCGGTTTCTTGCGGGGAGCCCGGCGATCCACATCCTGAGTGTGGCGTTTGTCGAGAAGGTCAACGCCGATCCGAAGTATGCGTTGCCGTACCACCGGGCGGAGAAGAAGGTGCCCTGCATCGACCCCGCGACCGGCGAGGCGATCGAGCCGGAGTCTCCCAATGGTGTCAAGCTCGAGCGGTTTGTGTTTGATGCGATAGTGCTTGCCGAGCGGTCGATCGTGTATGAGGCTGACCGTGTTGAGGAGTTTGCCCCGATCAAGAACGCTGAGGGGACTGACAGCCCGCAGACCAGCCGGGAGATACAGACGCTGCGGGCAGCGCGGTGGCTTGGGAGTGTGGGGGTTGAGGTGCCCTGGCTTGAGGGGACTGATGCTGAGGGCAACGGGTGCAAGAGGCCTGATTGCACGATCGAGTTGAGCCCGCTGACCGGGGTCGAGGCTGCGGACCTGTGCGGGGCGTGTGCTGGGCTTGAGATTGCGCGGGGTTCACGGTGTGTGATCTGAAAGCCTTGGGAGCGGGAGCATCTGGACGGCCAGGATGGCCGTGGCACACAGTGTATGTAGGTGCTTGGAGGGAGTTCAGGAAGGCGGGCGGGGATGCCCACCCCACTGAGAAAGGCGGGCAGGGATGTCCACCCTACAGGATATCTCGGAAGCGGCCGGTGTGGAGGCCCCAGGTGGTGTGGACGATGCGGGTGATGACCAAGGCGCAGGCAAAGGCGGTGAAGAACGCCCAGCCATGAGACCAGCCGAGGTGCTGGAGGGCGTACATCGAGCCCATGGCGATGAGGTAGTAGAGCGGTGAGAGGATGGCCCGCTCAAACTGGATGAGCGAGGCATCGCGGAAAAAGGAGCGATCGGGAGAAGGCATGGGTGCCTTTTTCCAGGGGGGGTTCCAGTGGTTGGCGACCCAGTGCAAGGCGTAATAGAGGATGACATCGATGACCATGTCGATGCCCCCCGCTGCGAGGGTGATGAGGAACTTGTTCTCTTCACCGATGAGGCGGCCGATGAGGACGACCGGGTATTTGGCGATGATGACAGCGAGGAATCCGGCTGTGAGGATATTGGTATTGATGTTGATGATGCGCTTGCGTTGGTAGAGCTCGAAGAGCCGGGTGGGCATGAGGCAGTCTCCTGCGGGCTGGAAGGCCTGCACTCCTGTCAGCTGGGGGTGGTCGTCTCGTCATGGCCACCCAGAGCTGTGGCCATGGGCACCCATGCAAGGCACATCGCAGTCAGCCGTTGGTTGATCCCTCGACTGGACCACGACCGACGGAGATATAGTCAAAGCCAAGGGTTGCCATATCGGGTCGCCGGTAAAGGTTTCGGCCATCGAAGATTGCGGGGCCTCGCATGACCGATGCCAGGCGGGGGAAGTCGGGGCTCTTAAACTCGTCCCAGTCGGTGCAGATGACGATGCCGTCGGCACCCTCGGCAGCGGCGTAGATCGAGTCGGCGATGGTGAGTTTGTCGCCAAACTCTGCTTTGGCGTTGCTGGCGGCGACGGGGTCGAAGCCCACACACTCGATGCCGTGCTCGAGGGCTTTGCGGACGAGGGTGAGCGCGGGGACTTGGCGGATATCGTCTGTGCGGGGCTTGAAGGCGAGGCCCCAGAAGGCGAGTCGTTTGCCTGAGAGGCCGCCCTTGTCTGCGAAGTATTCGAGGACTTTGTCAAAGAAGCGGTCGCGTTGCTTCTGGTTGACCTCGTGGACGGCTCTTGAGAGCATCATGTCGAGGCCGGCGTTCTCGCCCATCATGATGCAGGCGGTGGTGTCTTTGGGGAAGCAGGAGCCGCCGTAGCCGAGGCCCGGGTAGAGGAACTGGTGCCCGATGCGGGCGTCTGCGCACATGCCCTCGCGGACGCGGTTGATGTTGGCACCGTAGCGTTCGCAGAGGTTTGCCATCTCGTTGATGAAGGAGATTTTGGTGGCAAGGAAGTTGTTTGAGGCGTACTTGACCATCTCGGAGCTGAGGATGTCCATGATGAAGATGGGGTGGCCGTTGCGGACGAAGGGGTCGTAGATATCGCGGAAGACTTCGCCGACCCAGTCCTCATCGACACCGACGACGACACGGTAGGGCTTGTTGAAGTCGCTGATGGCATCGCCCTCTTTGAGGAACTCGGGGTTGTCAGCGACGGCAAAGGGGATTTCGGGGCCGACGCGGTCGCGGATGCGCTGTTTGACGGCGAGTGTTGTGCCCACGGGGACGGTGGACTTCATGACGATGACCTTGGGCTTCTGGTCTGGGCCGAGGGCTTTGATAGCGTCGGCAAAGTCGTCGGCTGCGCCGTTGATGTAGGAGAGGTTGGTCTGGCCGTCGGGGCCTGTTGGTGTGCCGACACAGACGAAGACCATATCGGCATCGCGGTAGGCCTCTGTCTTGTCTGTTGAGTATCGGAGGCGGCCTGCGGCGTGGTTGCGTTCCATCAACTCGGTGAGCCCGGGTTCGTAGATAGGGCAGATACCCTCGCGGAGCTTGGCGATCTTGGACTCATCGATATCGAGGCATGTGACCTCGACGCCGGTGTTTGAGAAACAGACGCCGGTGACAAGCCCGACATACCCAGTACCAACCATGGTCATACGCATCGTGCGGTTCCTTCTACTCTGAGGTGGAGGCGAGTATACGCCCGTGGTGGGAGAGACGGGGTACCTGCTGGGTGTGCGTTGGGTGGGTTCGCCCGCTACACTCTCCGCCCTATGGCAAGACCAACCAAGAAGAAGCGGAAGAAGAAGGCCAAGCTGACCGCAGCGACGGCCGATCGGCACATCCTCTATGGGCTGAGCGTGCAGAATGTCGAGGCGGAGATTGACTTTGTCGATGCGACCTATGAGGAGCTGCGAGGGCGGAAGGCTGTCACAGTCCGCGAAGATTTTTGCGGCACCGCCAGCTCGGCGTGCGAGTGGGTGAAGCGGCGCGAGGGGAACCGGGCGGTCGCGGTTGACCTGTGTGAAGAGACCCTCGCGTGGGGCCGTGAGCACAATCTCTCGAAGCTGACTGATGAACAGCGGGATTCGATCACGCTGCTCAAGCGGAATGTGCTCGACCCCGGCCCCGAGGGCATGGGGGTTGATGTCGTGCTGGCGATGAACTTCAGCTACTGGATCTTTGTGAAGCGGACGGAGATCGTCGAATACTTTAAGACGGTGCGGGCGTCGCTGCCAGAGGACGGGATGTTCATCCTCGACCATTACGGCGGGTCGGACGCGCTGACCGAGTGCGAAGAAGACCGGGAGATGGACGACTTTACCTATGTCTGGGATCAGCACAGCTACAACCCGATCAACGGCGAGATGACTTGTTACATCCACTTCAAGTTTAACGACGGGACGAAGATGAAGCGGGCGTTTGAGTATCACTGGCGGCACTACACGCTGCCGGAGATTCAGGACTGTTTGCGGGATGCCGGGTTTGGGAAGGTGACGGTCTATTGGGAGGGCGAGGACGACGAGGGCGAGGGGAATGGGGAGTTTTTCCCTTGCGAGACGGGGGATGCCGACATGGCGTTTATCACCTACATCGTGGCCGAGCCCTGAAGCCTTGCCGGGTGCCATGGCCATGGCTCGGCATGGCCATGACCAGAGCGAAGGTATAAAGACAGTTTCACCGCAGAGAACGCGGAGAACGCGGAGCAAAGGCAGAAAGAGACATGGTGGCACAGCCCTTGTGGTGCGGGCTTCCAGCCTGCACAGCCGCTCCGAGCCGTGCGTGAAGATCGTCCCGGAGGGACGAACTACCCGAGGGCACGAGTTTCAAGCGGGATCCGCATCACTGCGCGGCAGGAGGGGATGGAGAAGGAGAGAAGCAAGAGGCCGCGAGTGATGGCACCGGGTGCAGAGGTTTGCACCGGCTTCCCGCAACTCTCCAAGGCCGTCTCTGAACTCCTCAAGGCCGTCCCTGAACTCTCCAGGGCCGTGCCTGAACTCTCCATCGACGGCGATAGATTTCCTATTTTCACACTCCGGCCTCCAAAGAGGGGTCTCCAACGGCCCGGCCCCACGCACGATTGGCTCATGATCGACGCAGATGCCGTCACAATCGACGCAGAACGCCGCACGATCGCCTAGGAGACCGAGGAAGACATGGCTTTCAATACCCCGGGGGAAAGAGGCTCAAGGCGCAAGCCTGAGCTATCGTCCGACCATCAGCCCCATGGGTTCACCTTGGCCAGTCACAAATTCGGGCTACTCGCTTGCACGAGCCCCGATTTCGTTTACAATGAGCCAGCGACCCTCGATCGGTCAGAGATCCCCAAAGCACGAAGCAGACCCATGCACGCCCACGCCCCCCGCCACCCCGGCACACGCCGTTTCATGCTCGCCGCCTTTGCAGCCGGAATCGTCGCCGTCATCGCCCCGGCCTGGGGGCAGGTGATCAATGAAGATTTCAAGATCCTGGCAAGCGACGGGACGGTGTACGACTACTTCGGCTACTCCGTCTCCGTGAGCGGCGAGACCGCCGTGGTCGGGGCGTACCTCGACGACGACCTCGGCGACCGCTCCGGCTCGGCGTATGTCTTCGAGAAAGTGGGGGGCGTCTGGACGCAGCAGGCCAAGCTGCTCGCCTCCGACGGGGCGATGCACGACTACTTCGGCCTCTCCGTCTCCGTGAGCGGCGAGACCGCCGTGGTCGGGGCGTACCTCGACGACGACCTCGGCGACCGCTCCGGCTCGGCGTATGTCTTCGAGAGGGTGGGGGGCGTCTGGACGCAGCAGGCCAAGCTGCTCGCCTCCGACGGGGCGACGCACGACAGGTTCGGTTGGTCCGTTTCCGTGAGCGGCGAGACCGCCGTGGTCGGAGCGTGGCGCGACGACGACAACGGCTTCAACTCCGGCTCGGCGTATGTCTTCGAGAAGGTGGGGGGCGTCTGGACGCAGCAGGCCAAGCTGCTCCCCTCCGACGGGGAGGTGTACGACAGGTTCGGCTGGTCCGTCTCCGTGAGCGGCGAGACCGCCGTGGTCGGGGCGTATGACGACGATAACAACGGCACCAGATCCGGCTCGGCGTATGTCTTCGAGAAGGTGGGGGGCGTCTGGACGCAGCAGGCCAAACTGCTCCCCTCCGACGGGGCGGGGGGCGACCATTTCGGCCTCTCCGTCTCCGTGAGCGGCGAGACCGCCGTGGTCGGGGCGTACCTCGACGACGACAACGGCCTCGGTTCCGGCTCGGCGTATGTCTTCGAGAAAGTGGGGGGCGTCTGGACGCAGCAGGCCAAGCTGCTCGCCTCCGACGGGGTGCAGCGGGATTACTTCGGCTTCTCCGTCTCCGTGAGCGGCGACACCGCCGTGGTCGGGGCGTATGGCGACGACGACAACGGCACCAGCTCCGGCTCGGCGTATGTCTTCGAGAAGGTGGGGGGCGTCTGGACGCAGCAGGTCAAGATGCTTCCCTCCTACATGTTGGGGAACGACGAGTTCGGCGACTCCGTCTCCGTGAGCGGCGAGACCGCCGTGGTCGGGGCGCACCTCGACGACGACAACGGCAACAACTCCGGCTCGGCGTATGTGTTTGATCTCGGTGGCTGCCCTGCGGACCTGACCGGCGATGGCGTCGTCAACACCCAGGACTTCATCGCCTTCCTCGGCGCGTGGTCGGCTGGTGAGCCGATCGCAGATTGGAACAACGACGGAGTGATCAACACGCAGGACTTCGTCGCCTTCCTCGGTGACTGGGCAGCGGGGTGCCCCTGACCAAAGCCTCGTACCCGTGCCACCAGTCGGACTCGGCTTTGAGAGTCCGACTGGTGTCGGCATGTCGATGAAGGTACGCGCATCGTGCCGGGGATGCACCAGTCGGTTCCGCAGAGCCTCCACCGACTGGTGGCACACCCCCTCACCCACTCACCACTCACCTCGTCCCGGAGGGACGAACTACCCCCTCACCGCCGCACGGCTCGGAGAGCCGTGCCACCGGGAGAGCCGTGCCACCCTCCCTACCCTCCACCATGTCTCAACCCTTCCTCGATATCCCCGCTGAGCTCACCCCCCAACTCGCCCCGGTGCAGGCCATGCTTGAAGAGGGCCTCACCCGGGTCGAGCAACGCTTTGATGAGCACTTGGCGTCGGACCTGCTGCCGGTGGAGCGGTTGTGTGGGCATATTGAGCGGTATCGGGGCAAAATGCTGCGGCCATCGCTCGTCATGCTCTGCGGCCTTGCATGCGGCGACACGGTGATCTACGACGAGCATGTCACGCTCGCAGCGGTCTGCGAGATGGTGCATATGGCGACGCTCGTCCACGATGATGTGCTCGATGAGGCTGAGAACCGAAGGCGGGGGCGGACGGTCAACCACCTCTATGGCAACGAGGCGGCGGTGATCCTGGGCGACTATCTCATCGCGGCGGCGTATCACCTGTGTACGACGGTTGATTCGCTCGATGCGGCAAGGCTGATCGGTGAGGTGAGCATGACGCTCTGCGGCGGGGAGCTGCTGCAACTGCACTATCGCGATGATTTTTCGCTCGATGAGCCGACCTACTTTGCGATCCTTGAACGGAAGACGGCGGCGCTGATCGGGGTCTCGTGCAGGCTTGGGGCGCAGCTTGCGGGGGCAGAGGAAGGGACACAGGCGGCGCTCGAAACCTTTGGGCGGCGGCTGGGGGTTGCGTTCCAGATTCAGGACGACCTGATCGACCTGACCGGGAGCGAGGCGGCTGCGGGCAAGAGTGTGGGGAAGGATCTGGAGAAGGGGAAGCTGACGCTGCCGGTGCTGCTGCACCTTGGGGCGATCGAACCCGAGGAGCGGGGCGGCTTTCTTGATCGGCTTGGCAAAGCGGGGCGGGGGGAGGCTGGGGCGCGAGAGGTGGCTGCGGGGCTGCGGGATGATCTGGTCGAGTCGGGGGCGGTCGAGGCGGCCCGGGCCAAGGCGAACGGCTTGGTGGGCGAGGCTCGGGGGTGGCTTGCGGGGCTGGCGGAGACACCAGCCAGGGAGATGCTGGACCTGATGGCGGCTGCGGTTGTGGGACGGGAGTTTTGAGGGGGATCGTGGGACCGCCTTCCAGGCGGTGCGCCAAGGGCATGGAGTCCCTTTTCAACGGGGCAGTTGTGCTCACGCAGGTAAGGAGACGCTGAGGGGGACAGCAGGAGGCGGATTGGGAGGCACCGGCTGGAAGCCGGTCCCACGGGTGGCTGCTATGGTCTGGCCCCATGAGCATCAACTTTCTTGAAGAACTGCGGTGGCGGGGCTTGCTCCACCAAGTGACCGACGAAGAGGGGATCGCTGCACACCTGGGCGATCCTGCGGCGAGTGGGCGGCGGGCGTATGCAGGGTTTGACCCGACGGCTGACAGCCTGACGATCGGGAACCTGGTGCCGATCATGGTGCTGGTGCATTTTGCCCGGGCGGGGCATGAGCCGATCGTGCTGATGGGGGGCGGGACGGGGCTCATCGGCGACCCCTCGGGCAAGAGCGACGAGCGGACGCTGATGACGACCGAAACCGTCGAGACGAATGTGGCAAGCCAACGGCGGATCTTTGAGGCGGTCTTTGCGGGGGCGGGGCTGGGGTCGCCGACGATCGTGAACAACGCGGACTGGCTCTGCGGGCTGAGCTACATCGAGGCACTCCGCGATATCGGTAAGCACTTCAGCATCAACATGATGATCCAGAAGGAATCGGTCAAGGAGCGGCTGCACAACCGCGAGCAGGGGATCAGCTATACCGAGTTCAGCTACATGATCTTGCAGGCGTATGACTTTGCGCACCTGTATCGGGAGCAAGGAGTGACGGTGCAACTGGGGGGGAGTGACCAGTGGGGCAACATCGTCGCGGGATTGGAATTGATTCGAAGGTCAACAGAGAAACGCAGTGCAGATAAGTCCGCACATCGAGCTGGTTTTGCCTCAAAAGACGATCGCCTCGAAAAGACCGGTATGGCATCTGGTGGAGTGTGGCGGGTCGAGTACGAGGCTTACGGCCTCACATGCCCGCTGGTGACCAAGGCCGACGGCGGCAAGTTTGGCAAAACCGAAACCGGCGCGATCTGGCTGACGCGGGAGCGGACGAGCCCGTATGCGATGTACCAGTTCTGGTTGAATGTGGCGGATGAGGATGTGGTGAAGTTTTTGAAGCTCTTCACGCTGCTGGGGCGGGAGGAGATCGAGGCCCTGGCTACGACCCACGCCGAGAAGCCGGGGGCGCGGGAGGCACACCGGGCGCTGGCCCACCACGCGACCGCCCTGCTGCACGGCGAGGATGAAGCGGTCGCTGCGGCCAATGCGGCAAAAGCCCTGTTTTCGGGGGCGGTCGCGGAGTTGCCGAAGGAACTGCTCGAAGAGGTACTGGCGGAGGTGCCTTCGAGCGAGCACGCCAGAAGCGGGCTCGAAGGCGAAGGGGCGGCGGTACTCGACCTCTTGCTCGACACCAAGCTCGCCAAGAGCAAACGCGAGGCCCGCGAGTTCCTCACCAACGGCAGCGTGAGTGTCAACGGGCGAAAGGTCGGTCTTGACGATCGGCTCACGACGACTGACCTGCTGCACGGCGAGATGATCGCGCTGCGGCGGGGGAAGAAGGCGTGGCATGTGACGCGGTGGAGTTAGGAAACTCAGTCCTGCAGTTGGTGAGGCTGTCGCCGCCATTCTGTTATGGCGAAAGCACATAGCCCTCCAGCGACACCGATGCAAAGCCCTAACACCACGCCCATAACCAGATCCCCCGCCAGATTCCGGGCGGCGCCGCTGCCCTCTAACGCGGCGATCGTGGCAAACAACCCCATGAGCAACGGCCCGATGATCACTCCGCCGAGAACACACTTTCTCGCCCGCTTCCACTGAACAGGTGTGATGTCGTCAGTGAGCTTCATATCAATGCTCCAATGCGCTGCATCGTATCCGAAGATTGCCATTGCATACCAATCCTGCTGATACTCTACCACACAATACGGGGAACACAAAATCCTGCGGGATGACTCTTTCTTCTCCTTCTCTTCCATGCCTCGGATTGTCGATCGTCCTTCGCCCCTGCTGGAGTGCAAGAGGGAAAACACCGCACGAGCGAGAACCCCGTACGCCAAGACGAAAGAGGATAACTCGCAGATCCTTTGGAGAATCCGTATTCGGGGACGATGCAGTACTTGGTCCAACGGGTGTATTGAGCATTGGAGGGGTAGAGAGACGGAGTCGTCCCGGAGGGACGAAGTACCCGGGAACCGCCCCGGGGGGGGCCGGGTAGGTTGCGGGGTGGCGCACCTCCCCCGGCCATCGCTTCACTTGGCCACCCCCTCCGCGAGGCTGAGGGGGATCGAAACCCTCGCTTGCGCGAGGGGCTCTACTGGTTGTGGGGACGCCCAAAATGTGAAACTTGTGTGATCCAGAAGCGGTCGTTGTGCCAGAGGACTTTGCCCAGGCCGAGGTCGGCTTCGGTGACGAGATACACCGCCTCGGGCTCGGGGCTTGTGCCAAACTCAGCAAAGATCGCGTCGAGATTGGCCCGCAGGGCAGCGTGATAGTTGTCGCGGGCGGTGGTGTATTCCGCAAAGAGCGAGGCGGTGAGGGGGTGATTGCTCTGCGTGGGGTTCGCCTGGGTGTTGGCGATGGTGGCAGCCTCCCAGAGCTCCCAGTTGCACGGGCGGCTGAGGGCGACGAGGTCCATACGGCGGTCCCAGTCGAGTACGCGGTCGTCAGCGTAGAACGCCAAGCCCCCGTCTTTGCCCTCGCCGAAGGTTGTGCGGAGCGACTCGAGCCGCCAGCCGGTGAGGTAGGGGGGGGTGATGAAGAGGGTGTCGGCGGAGGTGTTGTGGCGGGCCCAGGTCTGGGCCTCTCGCCAGGCGGGGTCGGCGTGGGTGTCGAGCCAACGGGCGGGAGGAATGCCCAGAAGGGCGAGGATGGTCAGCGGGAGAATCGCTGCCAGGACGGGAAGGGGGCTCGGGGTGGGCTGCGAGGCGGGGGGCTCGGTTTTTTTGGGGCTGGGGCGGGCGAGGATGGCGAGGGCGACAAAGCCGAGCCCGACAGCAGCAAGGGGAACGGGCATCTCGGCAAAGGGCCACCAGGCGAGGGCGAGTAGGACAAAAGCCGTGATGGCGGTGCTCAGGCTGCCTGTGTGGTGGCGGGCCCAGATGGCGATGAGGAGGATCGCTCCGACCTGAGGCAAGAGGAAGCCGCGACCGACCATGAGCCGCCAGAGGAGGGGTTCGTCGAGGCCGAGGGCGTGGAGGGCGGTGCCGCCGAGGGGAAAGGCGAGGGAGGCGAGGGTCCAGATCAGAGCCCGAAGCGCAAGCGAGGAGCCCGCGTGACAAAAACCGGAAGGCACCCCCTCCCCAGCCCTCCCCCGCGGGGCGCGGGGGAGGGAGCCGGAACGAAGGCAAGAGAGGAAAGAGGAGGAAAGAGGACAAGAGGAGAAGGAACGGAGCGCTGCGAGGAGTCCGAGGAGGAGGAGGACACCGACAGCTGCCCAGGACTTTGGGGCGGCAGCGAGCGGGTCGATGAGGGCTGCGAAGAGATCATCGCCCGCAGCCCGGCAGAGATCGCGGGTCTCTGGTGGAAGGCGGAGGGCGAAGAGGGCCAGCAGCACCGAACCCAGCCCGATGGCCCCCACTATCACCGAGACCGGCCGCCAGCGGGGGGTGTGGATCGCAAGCAGCGTCACGGCTGTCCACCATGTGACGAGAAGGGCAGCCCCCGTCTGGGCGTGGATGGGAACAGCAAGGGTTGCGAGCAGCAAGGCCCAAAAGGGACGGCCCCGGACCCAGGCAAGCAGCGAACCGAAGACAAGGGGGAGGACGCCCATCGTGGCGGTGAGCTCGTAGTCACAGAAGCCGACGAGACCGAACCAGTTGCGCTCTTTGGGGACAACCAGGAGGAGGGCGGGGAGGAAGGACCAGAGGCCGCTGCCGAGAAGGACCTTCCCGAGGCGGCGGAGGAGCTCGACATTGAGGAGGGTGATAGCGAGGGTGATGGTGAGGATGATGGCGGGGCGGTTTGCTTCTGTAGAGAGCCAGGTGATTGGGTACCAGAAGAGGCTGCCGAGGGAGGTGAAAACGGGGGGGTAGAGGTCGCGGGGAAAGGCATCGGGGTTTTCGATGGCGAGCACCTGGACGAGGTATTGGGCCTGGTCGTCTGTGCCAAAGGAGTAGGAGCCGATGAGGATCGCGCCGAGAGCGATCAATGGGACCAGCAGGATGGTGCACGCTCTCTCCATGAGGGGCGAGGATAGGAGGGAGTTGGAGTCTGGATTGCCCTGAGCGACAGCAAGTGAAATGTCCGCCTACTGACAAAGACAGGCGGGCGAGATACCCACCCCACTGGTCTCGTCAGTCGTTTTTCAGGCTGCGGTAGACTTTGGTTGGAAGACTCGCATATTCCCGCTGCCGGCATCTTGGGCTGCCTTGATTGCTTTAGAACTTGCGATGACGAGCTTTGCGGGTTGTGTGAAGATGTGCCTGGTGTCGCTTTCGAGTGCTGCGATGCCGATGCTGGCGAAGATCCGCAGCGGTTTGTCGGTGGCTGGAGCGGTCCAGACTTTGGCAGCGAGGGCAAGGTCTTTGGCGAACTGCTCTGCGAGGTTTGTTGCAAAGAGGCGACCCATGCCCGAGAGAACGATGGCGAAGGTGTTTGGGGCTGCCCGGCAGATGACACCGCCGTGGCCCTCGAAGACTTGCTTGAGGAGTCCTGCCACACCCATTGCCGCCTCGACATCGGCAGCGTCGCCGTGCTCGGTATTGAGGGAATCAAAGTTGTCGATGACGACCTGGACGATCGCGAGCTTTTCATCGTTTTCTGTGGCGAGTCGGAAGCCTTCACGGATTGCGATATCCAAACCTCGGGGTCCGAGTGTCCCGGTGAGGGAGTCGGAGTCGCTGCCTTGGAGGACGGAACCCTCCTGGGTGTGCGACATGACGCTGGTATCGCTTGGAGATTCTTTGATGATTGCAAGTGATCGCTTGGCAGCTTCGGCGAGGATTGCGTTGGCATCGGTGTAGGGCCCGATGTCAAGATTGAAGAGCGAACCCATTTCTCGGGCGGCTTCGGATGCTTTCTCGACGATTTCATCTACGGCTGAGGGGGTAATGTCGTACCAGGACTTGGCTTTTTCATAGAGGCTTTGGAGCGGTGCCGAGGGTTCTTCATCTGTGAGGATATCGTGTACGAAGTTTCCAAGCCCGACGCACCGGACATGGTCGGCGCAGGATGATGGGGTCGCGGTCGGGCGTTCGTGGTATTTGACCTGCATGGAGAGCTCTTCGGGGAGCTTCCACCTCTGGACGAGCATCGCACCGACATCTGGGTGCTGAAGGTCGAGGAGTTGGAGTTCCTGCTTGACGAGCCCCCGGTGGTTGTTGTCTGTGTTCTTGAGTACCTCGAGGTATTGCTCGCCGAGAGCACGGTACATGGCGATCATGCCGATGTCCTGGAGCAGGCCACCGAGGAAGACCTCGTCTCCGAACTCAAAGCCCACATGCTCGGCGGTGATCTTTCCTGCGATGCCCGAGTAGAGCCCTCGTCGCCAATAGGCCATGTAGTCGAACTGCCCGGCTTCTGCTGGATCATCAATACTTGAGACAAGCGAGAAGCCCAGGGCAAGGCTTTTGACGGGTGAGAGACCGAGCATGACGAGTGCTTTGTCGATGGTACCACAGCGTTTGCGGAGGCCGTAGAAGCTGGAGTTGACGGTTTTGAGGATTTTGACTGAGAGCCCCTGGTCGTTCTCGATGGTGCGAGAGAGCTCTTTGAGTGAGACATCGACATCGGATGTGAGTTCGATAACCCTGAGAGCTACCGCAGGCAATGAGGGCAGGTCGGAGCAAGCCAGAATCTTGTTGAGTATCGGGTTCATCCGTGACCCTGTGTGCGATTGTGTTCACGGTGCAACTCTGTGTAGCACGCAGGACTTCTATCGACAGACTGCAAACACAAGCCAAGTCATGCCTTGGAGAAAGCGGTTGAACCTGGCAGGAAATGGGGGAATGTGGTTGACCCCCTCATCCGATAACCAATCTTTTTCCTGCGTTGTCTGGTTATGTCACCAGTCCACTGGGGCCGAAGACGGGGTTGGCGCTTGGGAGGTCTCGATCCAGGACATGCCGGATGTAGGAGCCGAGGAGGCGGGAGGCACGCTCGATTGTGACGCGCTGGGCATCGGGGGGTATGGCTCCTGTCTGGGCGATGTGTCTGAGAAGATCAACGGTTTCTAGTCGGACACGCCAGCCGTCATGGTTGCCCGTGGTGTCGCGCTGGACAAAGAGCCCTCTTTGAGGAAGGAAGCTGACCGTGGTATTTTGAGCGGTTGGGGTTGCTGTGGATTCGAGTGCGGGGGTGTACCCGGTTTCGGAAAGGACCCCCCACTGTCCGAGGAGGAGGGCGTGCTCGGGGTGGTCGCTGAGGCTGTCGAGAACGCTGGCCATGCAGTTGAACAAGCCTGGGTGGGGATCGGCATCGGTGATGGCGTGGTGGACGAGGTCCATCAGGTAGGAGCCGACATAAAACGCCCGGAGTGATCGGCGGAGACCGGTGTATGGGTGGGTGAGGTTCCAGGCAGTGATGGTGGCCAGTGCGCCTGAGGAGCGGACGATGACGACGAGTTCGCCTTGTGTGATGAGTTCGATCCCGCCGGAGAAAGGGGCTTTTTCTCGCTTTGATCCTTTGGCGAGGCCTCGGATGATGCCGTGGGTGTGGGTGAAGAGGGAGACCGTCTGGCTGGTCTCTGACCAGTCCCAATGGCGGATGCAGATGGCTTGGTCGCGGATGGTTGTGGGCACAGCCTGTGAGGGTATCGTCTCTGGGTTGGCTATTGTCTTGTCATGCACTTTGACCTTGTGGATCGGGTTGTGAAGGCCTCGGCTGAGGGGGCGGTGACGCTCAAGGCGGTGTCATTGGCAGAAGAATATCTGCAGGACCACTTTCCGACTTATCCAGTGCTTCCCGGTGTGCTGATGCTCGAGGCGATGGTGCAGGCTGGGCGCGTGGTTGCTGCGCAGCGTGGGGAGCAGATGCCGGTGGTTCTTGGGGAGGTTCGGGCGCTGAAATACAACCGCTTTGTGCCGCCGGGGAGCTTGATTCGGGCGATTGTGACGCTCGGCAAGGCTGGTGAGGATGGTGTGCTGGACTTTCGGGGGCGGGTCGAGTTGGTCGATCCGACCCGTCCTGATGATGTTGAGACCGCGGCTTCTGGTCGGTTTACGCTGAGGCCGATCAGGCTTGAGAGCCGATCGGCTGGGGTGGGCATCGCGGCTCCGGTGGCGTAGCATGGCGGCCTAGGCCGGGGCGTTGCCCTTGCGGTTCCAGTTCTGACAGGGGTGCGATCTATGAACAGAGACGAAATCTTTGCAAAAATCCAGGGCGTGCTTGTTGAGGCTTTGGGTGTCGATGACGACGAGGTGACGCTCGAGGCTTCACTTGCTGGCGACCTTGGGGCCGAGTCGATCGACTTCCTTGATATTGTGTTCCAGCTTGAGCAGGCGTTTGGGTTTCAGATCGGGCAGGGGGAGCTGTTCCCCGAAAATGTCACGCAGGACCCCGACTTTGTGCAGGACGGGCTGGTGACTGCCAAGGGGTTGGTGATGCTCAAGGAGAGGCTGCCACACATTGATTTTTCGGCTCTTGAGGCTGACCCGCAGATCACGAGGGTCGCGCAGGTCTTTACGGTTGATGCGTTAGTGAACTTCTGCGAGCGGAAGCTGGCGGGGTGAGGCGTTTAGGGGGTCGGGGGTTTGCACCATGCGGTGGATGTGGATCGATCGGGTGGTGGAGCTGGTCGCGGGTGAGCGGCTTGTTGCTGTGAAGAATGTCTCTCTTGCTGAGGACTACCTGCACGAGCACTTTGCTGAGGTGCGGGATGAGGCGGGCGTTGTGGTGCGGACTGCATTGCCGGTGATGCCGGGGGCTTTGATTCTTGAGGGGATGGCGCAGGCTGCGGGCATTCTTGTCGGGCACGCTGAGGGATTTGCTGAGAAGGTGATTCTTGCCAAGGTCACGCGGGCCCGGCTCGACCGTGAGGCTTTGCCGGGGATGACGCTTCGGTATACGGCTGAGCTTGTGCAGCAGAGCCCGCAGGGAGCTTCAACCAAGGGGCGTGTTGAGCTCTTTGACCACGGGGATGCTGATGCGGGGTGGGTTGAGATCGGGCAGATCGATCTGATCTTTAGCCACCTGGACCAGAATATGGCGGGGGCTGAGTTTCCGGAGCACAACTTTGTGTTTAGTGAGTCGTTTCGGACTCTGCTTCGGACGAGTGGGATTGCGTGTGATTTTTAGGGTTTTACAGTTAGTACAAGATACGGATTGTGGAGGCAGAGTGTGTGTCTTTTCGGATTCTGTGCGTGGGCGCAGGGGATGGGCTTTGCGACGGTGATGCGTGTTGTGACCCGAGCTTGCGCTCGGGGCTCTTAGAGGATAAAAGACACCCGAGCTTGCGCTCGGGGCTCGTAGAGGCAACTTTGCGGGTCCGCCTTGGTGTCCGATAAACTGGTGTTGACGCGATGACCGATGATACGAATCCATCCCGGTTTGGTGAACTGCCCGAGGCGGTTGTTTCGCCGTTGGCGACGATTGAGGCGGAGCTTGCACGGTCGCTTGAGAAACTTGAGATACCGGCTTCACTGCGCGAGGCGATGGAGTATGCCACGCTTGACGGTGGGAAGCGGTTGCGGCCTTTGCTTGTGTGGCATGGGTGTGTTGCGGCTGGGGGTAAGGGGCCGGAGAGTTTGCCAGCGTGTATTGCGGTGGAACTTGTGCATTGCTTTAGCCTGGTGCATGACGACCTGCCGGCACTCGATGATGATGACCTGAGACGGGGGCGGGCGACACTGCACAAAGAGGCTGGGGAGGCGATGGCGATTCTTGCGGGTGATGCGCTGCTGGCACACTCGTTTGGCGTGCTGGCAGGTGGGCTCGAGGCAGGGGTCTTTTTGCGGGTTGCGGGGGAACTGGCGGGGGCGTGTGCGCAGATGATTGCGGGGCAGGTGCTTGATACGCTGGGACTTGACGGGAAGGGAGTGGATGGGGGTTCGCAGTCCGATGAGCAGAAGTTGGAGACGATTCATCGGGGGAAGACGGGGGCGATGCTGGTGGGGGCGCTGCGGATGGGTGTGATGTGTGCGAAGACGGGCGGGCGAGACGCCCACCCCACTGAGGACGACACTGCTGTGCTCGAACGGTTGACCGCGTATGGGCGAGCGATCGGGCTGATGTTTCAGGTTGTCGATGACCTGCTGGATGTGACGCAGACCGCTGAGCACCTGGGCAAGCGGTCGTGCAAGGATGCCGAGGCGGGGAAACTGACCTATCCGGGGGTGCTGGGGGTGGAGCGGTCGCGGGCGTTGGTCGGGGAGTTGCGTGCTAAGGCTTTGGCAGAGCTTTCGGCCCTCGGGCGGGGGGCTGAGCCGTTGCGGGTGTTGGCGGAGTATTTTTCGGTGAGGACTCGGTAAGGGCCGAGGCGGGGGGGAGGCCGAAGCAGAGAGACTGGGCAAACCCCGCAGGCTACAATCTTTTCAGAAGATGTTGAAAGTTTGCCGAAGAGGAATTGGTAAGGAGAGCCATGCGTATTTTACCGACGATTTCGAGCCCGGCACAGCTCAGGGGGATGGAGATTGCGGAGCTCGAGGTGCTGGCGGGGGAGATCCGCGAGGCGATCTGCGAGCAGGTCTCCAAGAGTGGTGGGCACCTGGCACCCAACCTTGGTGTTGTCGAGTTGACGATCGCGCTGCATTATGTGTTTGATTTTGGGCACGATCGGCTGCTCTTTGATGTTGGTCACCAGTGCTACCCGCACAAGTTGCTTACGGGGCGGTATCCGCTCCTCTCGGGTCTTCGGACGAGTGCCGGTATGTCTGGTTTTCCTGCCCCGAGCGAATCGGCGTATGACCTGTTCAGCGTGGGTCACGCGGGGACAGGGATTTCGAGTGCGGTTGGGATGGCCCGGGGCGACACGCTCGCAGGAGAGGCGTTTGTGCCTCAGAGTTGCCCGGATGGTCGGCGTGTAGTGAGCCTGATCGGGGATGCCTCGATCGTGAATGGTGTCGCGATGGAAGGGCTCAACAATGCAGGTACGCTTGATCGGCAGTTCCTTATTGTGCTCAATGACAACGGTATGGGAATCTCGAAGCCTCAGGGTGCGGTGGCGCAGTACTTTGATCGGCTGCGGATGAGTGCGCTCTATACTGACCTCAAGCGGGGGGCCAAGGGCATCCTCAAGCATGTGCCGGGTGGGGCGCTCGTGCATGAAGCCTCGCACAAGATGGGCGAGGCGACCAAGGCGATGATCAATGAGGGGGCGTGGTTTGAGCACTTTGGGCTTGTGACGGTCGGGCCGATTGATGGGCACTCGCTGCCGACCTTGATTGAGTTTCTCAGTGAGGCGAGGGAGTTTGATCGGCCGATGGTGCTGCATGTGCAGACAACCAAGGGGAAGGGGTTTGCGTTCAGCGAGAACGACTGCTCGACCTTTCACTCGCCGCCAGCGTTTGCGCGGTATGAAGAGCAGGGCACGAGCAACTGCATGGTTGAGCTTGCGAGCAACGGGCGGACATTCACCGCTGCCTTTGCCGATGCGATGGCGGACCTGATGGAACGCGATGCACAGGTTGTCGCGGCGACTGCTGCGATGCCCGACGGAACGGGGATCTCGAAGGTGCTCGAACAGTTTCCTGATCGGGTGTGGGACACGGGTATTTGCGAGAGCCACGCGTTGGACATGCTCGCGGGGATGGCCAAGTGCGGGTTCAAGCCGTTTTTTGCGGTATATTCGACATTTTTGCAGCGGGCGTTTGACCAGGCCTTTCAGGAATCGGCGTTGCAAGGGTTGCCTGTAAGGTTGTGTCTTGATCGGGCGGGGCTTGTCGGGGGGGACGGGGCGGTGCATCACGGGTTCTGCGATGTAGCGCTCTTGCGGACACTGCCCGGGGCGTGCCTGATGGCGGCAATGGATGAACCGAGCCTGCGCGTGGCGCTTGCGTTTATGGCTGACTTTGAGGAGGGGTTGAGTGCAGTTCGCTATCCTCGTGATGTTGTGAGTGCGCGGTTTGTGGGGGCGGGGACACCTCCATTTGAGCTTGGTAAGGCTCGATGTCTGACACCGGAGTTTGATGTATGCCGCACGGATGGAGTGAGCCCGGATGTTGCGGTGCTTGCGTATGGGACGCTTGCGATCAGCGCGATCGCGACGGCAGAAGCAATCGGGGATGACCTCCGGGTTGGCGTGTGGGATGCCCGGTTTGCCAAGCCGGTGGACCGGGTGTTGATCGGTGCGCTGCTTGAGGTGGGTGTCCCGATTTTGACGATCGAGGACCACAGCGTGATCGGGGGCTTTGGTGCTGCGGTGCTTGAGGCTGCACAGGGACTGGGGCTTGATACCTCGGGCGTGGTTCGGCTTGGGATTCCGGATATCTGGGTGCATCAGGACCCTCGGAGCACACAGCTTTCGGGGGTTGGGCTTGATCTCGCAGGGATCGAGCGATCGATCCGTGAGGCTGCCGCCATGCAGGCTCGCGGGGGGGCGGGTTCACTTGATCGGGCTGGTGTCGGACGGAAGGCCTCTGAGAGGGTACATTGATGCCATGACTCGCCGCGTGCTTTTTGCCTACAACCCCGAGAGTGATGAGGCCCGCAGTGCGGCTGTGCGGGTGCGGTCACTGGTTGAAGAACATGGGCATCTTGCGGGCGAGGTACACAGCCTCGAGACGGACGATGCTCCGGAGCTCGATGGGACCGATCTGATTGTCGTGCTCGGTGGGGATGGGACTCTGTTGAGCCAGGCTCGACGGTTTGCCGATCGTGATGTGCCGTTGCTGGGGGTGAACCTTGGGCGGCTTGGCTTTATGGCTGAGTTTGATCTGGAGACCGTCGAGCAACTCGCGCCGGAGTTGTTTGGTGATGGCCCGATCGAGACGCACTCGCTCGGGATGCTCCGGGCTGAGGTATTTACAGCAGGGAACGACTCGGCGCGGTTCTCGGGATTGGCGCTCAATGAAGCGGCGATCAATGCGGGATTTCCGTTCCGGATGATCGAGCTTGGGATGCGCATTGACAGCACGCCGGGGCCGATCATTGCGGGGGACGGGCTGCTTGTTTCTACGCCGACGGGGTCTACGGCTTACAATGTTTCTGCGGGAGGGCCGATTGTCGCGCCGGGGGTTGAGGCGTTGACGATCACACCGATCGCGGTTCATACGCTTTCGTTTCGACCGATTGTTGTGCCGGGGGCTTCGGTGATTGAGATCGAGGCACGGCGGGTGAATACCGATGCGCCGGTCGGGGGAACGACACTTGTTCTGGACGGTCAGGTGCAGACGCCGTTGCGGCTTGGGGATCGGATTCGGATTTCTGGAAATGCACGGCGGGCGCGGTTCGTGCGGAACCCGGAGGTTGGGTTCTGGGAAACGGTGATCCAGAAACTGCACTGGGCGGCACAGCCTCGGATGCGTGGTGGGTGATACGGATCCCGTAAAGAACTCGTGCATTTCTACAAGCCCTGGGCGCACTCATACGCATCCTGCTTGAAACTCGTGCATCAACGGGGGGTGAAAGGGAGAGCCGTGCCTCCAGTCATCTTCGCGTTCGGTCATGCGTCGAACAGAGCCGCGAGCGCAAGCGACCGGTTTCGGTGGATTGGCATGTGCCAGCACACACCAACCCGTCGCTTGCGCTCGGGGCTCTGTTGATCCGGCCTTCCCGCTGCGACGCACGAGTATTTTCCGGGATGCGTATCACAGGTTCTGGTATGCCTGCGATAGTCGTTCATCCATAAACCCGAGCTTGCGCTCGGGGCTCGTAAAGACGCACATGTTATTCGTGCAATACATATTACAAGTTGAGTAGCCCCAGAGAAGGAGAAAGAGAAAGGCAGGGAGCCGCTCCGGAGGGGCGGAGTACCCTGGAAGGAATTGCTACGACATCATGAGGAGTTCGTCTGGGTTGACGATGGCGACGACGCTCTGTCCGGGTTGGGGCTCAATCGGTTTTTCATCGGTGATGACGGTGATTGTGTCGTCTTGAGCAATGATGAAAAGAAGAATGGTGTGGGGGCCGTAGAGCGTGCGGAAGTCTTCGTAGTTGAACTCTTCGGAGAGGGTGGTGACTTTGACGACCCAGCCGCTGCCGAGGCATGAGGCGAGCGTGGCGTAGGTTGCATCGCTTGCGAAGAGCCTTCGACCGGGCATGTCGCATGGGGCGGCATTGTCTGCGCGAGCCTCGCTTGCAGAGGCAAGCCGATAGACATTGGCCCTGTCGAAAAGGCGGAGGAACCGCTGCGAGCCCAGCGTGTTGACTTCATCGTTTGGGGTGAGCGCAAGGACTCGGCCGATGCCTGCGAGTTCGAGCATTTCGACGGTTTCTTCGAGGAGGACATTGCCGTAGACCGCATCGAGCCCTGCGAGCCTCGCCGCCCGGATGTGTTCGTAGTTTGTGTCGGCAAGGAGAACCTTGAAGCCTCGTTTGTGGAGTGCTGCCGCGATATCTCTTGTCCATGCTGGCGCACCAATAAAGAGCATGCCCTGGGGGTTGGTGGTCGAAAGGTTGAGCTTTCGGGCGATGGGCCCGACTGCGAGGCCATAGAAGGCGACGGTGCCGAGAATGACCACGAAGGTGTAGGGCACGAGTGTGGTGGCGTGTTCGATGCCTGCTTCTTCGAGACTGATTGCAAAGACCGAAGCCACCGCAGCAGCGACGATCCCCCGTGGGGCGACGCAGCAGAGGAAGACCCGTTCCTGGCGAGAGAGACCTGAGCCGATGGTGGCGACCCAGACGCTTGCGGGACGGACGATCGCGATAAGAAAGGCGACAAAGAGGAGGCTGTGCCAGTTGAGGTAGGCAAAGTCGGTTGTGCTGATTCTCGCGCCGAGGACGATAAAGAGTGCGGAGATAAGGAGGACGCGGAGGTTTTCTTTAAACTCGATGATGTGCCGGACATCTGCGCCTCGCTGGTTGGCAAGGACGATGCCCATGACGGTGGTCGCAAGGAGGCCGGACTCGTGTTGCAACTCGCCGGAGATGACGAAGACGAGCACGACAAGAAGAACAGAGACGGGATTCTGGAGTGAGTCCGGGATGAGGTAGTGCCTGAGAAGCCACGCGAGGAGCATGGCAGCAGCGGTGCCCAGGCCGCCCCCGACGATGATGGTCATGAGGAGTGCCTGTGCTGTCGCGCCTGCGGCATCCTGAACACCCCCGACGAGAAGGGCCTCGTAGATGAGGACTGCAAGGAGTGCGCCGATGGGGTCGATGACGATGCCCTCCCAGCGGAGGACGGGGCCGACCTTGCCCTGAGGCCTGATGTGCGAGAGGAGCGGGCCGATGACCGTCGGGCCGGTGACGACGAGGATGGCACCGAGGAGGGCAGCGAGCTTCCACTCCATGCCGAGGAGGAAGTGGGCAGCGAAGCCTGCGAGGATCCATGTGACCAGTGCGCCAAGTGTGACCAGGCGGCGAATGACAGATCGAACTTCACGGATTTCTCGGAGGTTGAGCGTGAGGCCGCCCTCATAGAGGATGAGGCCGACTGAGAGGGATACGAGGGGGAGAAGGAGGTCGCCGAGGAGGTTGTCCGGGTTGAGGATGGGTTGACCAGCTGGGAGGAGTGCGGCTGAGAGTGGGCCGATGGCCATGCCCGCGAGGAGAAGGAGGAGGATGGAGGGAATACGGAGACGCCACGCGAGCCACTGGGCCCCGACGCCCAGGACAACAATGATGGCAAGTGAAACAATCGGTTCGTGAAGCACGCAGTTCTCCCCGGCAGTCTGTGGTAGAGGCGAGAGCATAAACTGCCCACAGCATAAAGGAGCACGGGATGCGAGTGTATCTCATTCGGCATGGAAAGGCCCAGAGGCAGAGTCTGACGGGACTTGACGCGGACCGGTGTCTGGCTGCGCGGGGGCGGGAGCAGGCCGCGTGGCTGGGGGCAGAACTTCGGGAGGGGGACTTCCCGCCTGAGCGAGTGCTGTGCAGCCCGGCGGCAAGGGCGTTGGAGACGGCGGAGCTTCTTGGTGAGGGGCTGGGAGTTGAGGTCGAGGTGGATGAGCGGCTGGGGCTTGGGACGACGGCTTCGACGGTGGTTGAGTTAATCGGGTCACTTGAGGGAGCCGGGTCGGTGGCTCTGGTTGGACACAACCCGACGCTGAGTGTTGTGGCGGATGTGTTGTGCGATGGGGTGGCGGGGGGCAGGGGGATCGGGCTGCGGACTGGAGAAGCTGCGGTGATCGAGGTGCTGGAGATGGGGGATGTTGTGGGGAAGGCGGAGTTGGTGGGGTTGCTGCGGGCAGAAACTCTGTAGTCGAGTGCCATGGTGTCGCGTCCGCGTCACCATGCTGGTGGCTCGTCATGCTCACGCATGCGCGAGAGCATGGCACCCATGGTCCACACCTCCGTGCAAGACAGGCGGGCGAGACGCCCGCCCCACTGGGGTTTGGCGGTGGCGCACAAAAAACGCCCCGGGGTGAGCCGGGGCATCTTTGGTGTGAAGCGGAGAGAGGGGGATTCGAACCCCCGAGGCAGGCGTTCACCCACCTAACGGTTTAGCAAACCGTCGCCTTCAGCCGCTCGGCCATCTCTCCGACAGGCCCCAGTTGGGCTGGGGGTGTGAAGGATACCCGCCAGAGTGGTGCAGAGCAAAGGCAGGAGGGAGCGATCACCCGGCCTGGGCATCGTCGCCATAGCCGCCGTGAGCCTCGATGAGGCGGCGGAGGTACTGGTTTTCGCGGCGGGTTGCTTCGAGATCGAAGACGAGGTACTTGACACTGAGGCGGAGGTGGTCGAGAGATTCCTGGAGTTCTGAGAGGGTGTTGCGCACTTTCTCGTGTCTTGCGCTGGTCTGACGGGCAAAGTGTTCGATCCTGGCGCGATTTTCGGGGTCGAGCCCCTCCACATTGTCAAGAACCTCAGCAAGCTTGGCGTCAAAGTTACGGTCTTCCATGTGTACCCTCTCCGTGTATGCAGGCGGTGTCGCCGATGTGTGTGGAGGGTGAGAGAACAACCACTGGGCCAGGCTTTGGGGTGGATTCTGGAAATAAGGAGGTCCGGAAAAAGTCTCTCTCAGAGCGAGGAAATGGCGTATGGACGGGGCAGTCTTGCCCGGATTGCCCAGTCAGATTCCCGGCTGTGCGGGGTGTTGCGTGGGGTCAACGGCCTGTGAGCATTCGGGTCAACATGATGCGAACTTCGGGCGTTGCTTTGGGGCCGAGCCCTGAGAGGGCTGTGGGCTCGTCGTGCTTGGCCTTGGTGACGAGTTTGGCGAGGTACTCGGTCAGGGCGCGGCGGAACCTGTCAAAGCCCTCTTCGAGGTCATGGCGGCTGAAGGTCGAGAGCGGGTCTTTAAGTCCGGTTTGCGCGGCGGCCCAGTCGAGGAGCGATCGGCCGTGAGACTCGAAGCGGTAGAGGGCGATCGCGGCTTCGAGGCGTGTGGCGAGGGGACGGAATGGGTCGGTGATGGCGTCGGGCAGGTCGGCGAGCTTGGCTGCGATGGCAGCACGGTCGAGGGTTTCTACGGGGTCCGGGTCTTTGTACTCGGTCGTTGCAGCTGTGAAGACTTCGACTGGGACCGTATCGGCGTGTGCGAGTTGGGCAATAAAGGTCGAGAGTGTCTTGGTGCCCGCCCGCTCGAAGCGGATGGTGAGGCGTTGGGCGTCTTTGCCATCCTGTCGGATGCTGGTTGCGGTGAGCACGCGGCCGAGCCCCCATTCGGGGCGTGCGGTGTGGAAGATTCGATCGCCGGATTTCCAGAGTGGGTTGGACATATACAGATTTCTCCGGGTTACTTTGCGGAGCCCTTTTGGTGTGTTTGTAGGTTGCGACTTTGGAGTTGCCTTGCTGGCGATAGCCCGGGTGAGGATGGTCCTCCGGGCTTGCTCCTGCTGGCCTAGTATATGTGCTGAAGTCCGGCGACGGGTAGGAAATCCCGGGGGACTTCGTTCGCATCAAGTTAGGATACCAATATGCTCGAAGCGCTCAAGAGCGATGAACTCCATACCAAGACTGGGGGCAAGTTTAAGCTGTGTACGCTCATTAAGAGGCGGTTGGGGCAGTTGATGGACGGTGCCCGGCCTCTGATCGAACGCGATGGTCGGTCAGACCTTGAGCTGGTCATGGAGGAGATCCTCCAGGACAAGATCACGCTGAGTTGGGTTGGTGATGATGTTGAAGCCGAGACCACGGCCAAGACGGAGATGGTCGGGTCTGACGAGCCGTTGCTATAGGGGCGGCTGTCTGGGTCTTTGGCGGAGGTAGTTTTTTGTTGTCCTTTGGAGCGTTCCCGTGCTTGAGGGCAAACGGGTGCTTGTTGGCGTGACTGGCGGCATCGCTGCGTACAAGACGGCGATGCTTGTGAGTCGGCTTGCGCAATCCGGGGCTGAGGTCACGGTGGTGATGACACCCGCTGCGACGCGGTTTATCACGCCTCTGACATTTCAGGCTTTGGCTGGGCGGGCTGTGTATACGACGCCCTGGGAGCACATTGAATCGCAGGATCCGCAGCATGTTTCGCTTGCTGAGTCGATCGATGTCGCGGCAGTTGCTCCGTGCTCGATGGATTGTCTTGCGAGGCTTGCGCTGGGGCGGGCGAGCGATGTGGTGTCTCTGATATTGAGCGCGGTCGATCGGTCAAAGACGCCGGTGCTTCTTGCACCGGCGATGAACGCGACGATGTGGGCTCAGCCATCGACACAGCGGAATGTCGCGGTGCTCCGTGAGGATGGGTATGGGTTTGTTGGGCCTGGGGACGGCTGGCAGGCGTGCCGACGGGTGGGGCCTGGTCGGATGAGCGAGCCGGAGGAGATTTTTGAGGCTCTGGTCGGGCTGATCTCGGGGGCGTAGCGAGTTGGGTCGTGTTGGGTCGTGTTGGGGCATTGGCTTGGCTCGCCGGTGTGCGGTTTTGCGGTTACACTACAGCCCGATGTTGGAGAGGTGCCAGAGCGGCTGAATGGGCCGGTTTCGAAAACCGGTGTGGCGTTCGCGTCACCGCGGGTTCGAATCCCGCCCTCTCCGTTTCTCTTGATGGGTGGTTGCGTGCTGCTTGCATCCTCCAGCTCCCCCACTGCACCGGCGGGCAGGCCGATCGTGGCAGACGCTGGAGGCCCCCGCGTGCGCATGTCGGTGGGGATGCCATTGGCCCGCATCCCGATCATGGCTGCGACTTGGAGGATGGATGAGCACGCCGCTTCGACGAGAGGGTTTGGACAAGCTCACCGGGCGGGAGCGGTATGTCGATGATCTCGATCTTGCGGGTTGCTTGTGGGGGATGACCGTGCGGAGCCCGGCTGCACGGGGGCGGATCCGTGAGGTTCGGTTTGGTGATGGAGTCGATTGGTCAGAGTTTGTCGTAGTCGACTTTCGTGATATCCCGGGGCCCAATGAGATCAGGCTGATCGAGCTTGACCAGCCGGTGCTTGCTGCTGATCGGGTGCGGCATATCCACGAGCCGGTTGTGCTTGTTGCGCATTCGTCGCGGACGATGTGTCGGCGGGCGATCGAGCAGATCGAGATCGTTGTTGATCCTGAGCCTGCGGTCTTTGACTTTCGGGTTGAGCCGCGGGCTGAGCAGGTGCAGCATGACAGCGACAATGTGCTGAGCCGAATCAGCATCAACAAGGGGGATATCGAGGCGGCGCTTGCTCGTGCGGATCATGTTGTTGAGGGTGTTTATGAGACGGGTGCTCAGGAGCATGTCTACCTCGAGACCCAGGGCATGGCAGCGTGGCTTGATGGCGATGTGGTTGTCATCCAGGGGTCCATGCAGTGCCCGTTTTATGTGCTCAATGCGCTGATGCACGCGCTGGGTCGTGATGCGTCTGGGGTCCGTGTGGTGCAGTCGTCCACTGGTGGTGGGTTTGGCGGCAAGGAAGACTTTCCGTCGAATCTGGCGATCCACACGGCGCTGCTTGCACTCAAGGCTGGGCGTGCTGTCAAGATGATCTATGACCGGGCTGAGGATATGGCGGCGACGACCAAGCGACACCCCTCGCGCGTGCGGCACCGGACGGGTGTGATGTCTGATGGGCGGCTTGTCGCGCAGGATATCGAGGTGCTTCTTGATGCGGGTGCGTACGCCACGCTCTCGAGTGTTGTGCTCAGCCGGGGGATCATCCACGCAGGCGGGCCTTATGCCTGTGATAATGTGCGTATTTGCGTGCGTGCGGTGCTGACCAACAGCGTGCCCTTTGGAGCATTTCGCGGGTTTGGCGCACCCCAGACGCAGTTTGCCCTCGAACGGCACATGGATGTTATTGCTCAACGGCTCGGTCTCGATCCGGTCGAAATCCGCAGGCGGAACCTCATCTGCGACGGGCAATCGACAGCGACGGGGCAGGTTATCAACGATGGGACCGACCGGGTCGCGTTGCTTGATCTTGCGGTGGCGGAGTCGAAGTTTGTTGAGAAAAAGGCTGCGCATGTTTCGTTTCATGCGGGGAGTGCGTACTGCCGCCGTGGGTTGGGGCTTGCGACCTTCATGCATGGCGGTGGGTTTACCGGGAGCGGTGAGGACACCCTCAAGGCGAAGCTGCATGTTGGTGGGTGTCGGGATGGGTCGATCGAGGTCTTGAGCGCGATCACCGAGATAGGACAGGGCACAAAGACGATCTTTGCCTCGATCGTGGCAGAGAGGCTGGGTGTCGATGCCTCGGTTGTCACGATCGCCACGCCGGACACTGCACGAGTTCCAAACAGCTGCCCGACTGTCGCGTCACGGTCGGCGATGGTTGTCGGTCGGTTGCTCGAACGGGCGTGCGATGATCTGCGCGCCAGGCTCGGTCTGACACCCGAAGATCGGGGGGAGAGGGTGCAGGAGGCGATCCGCGAGTGGCATGTGCTGCACCCGGGCGAGGCGTTGCTTGGGAAGGCGGAGTATGAGAGGCCACCGAACATCGCGTGGGATGAAAAGACTTATCGTGGTGATGCGTATGGGGCGTTTGCGTGGGGGACCTATGTCGCAGAGGTTGAGGTTGATCTCCGGACATGTGCGTGCCGAGTGCTGAGCTTTCATGCGGTTCAGGAGGTTGGCAGGGTGCTCAACAGAACGCTCGCGACCGGGCAGATTCAAGGGGGTGTTGTGCAGGCGATCGGGTGGGCACTGATGGAGGACTGCGTGTGGGAGCAGGGGGCGATGAAGAATACGCAGTTCACCAACTACATTATCCCGACGACTCTCGATGTCCCGCCGATCAGTGTGACATTCCTCGAAACCCCGTATGCGTTTGGTGGCGGGGGTGCGAAGGGGCTTGGTGAGCTGCCGATGGATGGGCCTGCGCCTGCTATTCTCAACGCGGTTGCGGATGCTGTTGGTATTGAGCCGGTATCAATCCCGCTCACGCCCGAACAACTTCTGGAGTTGCTTTCGCATGACGATGCCACTTGAGCCGGGACAGATTGAGGTTGCCTTTACGCTCAACGGACGGGAGGTCGTTGTGGTTGTCGATGCTGCTGCACGGCTGCTTGACACGCTGCGGTACCAGCTTGGGTTGACGGGCACCAAGGAGGGCTGCGGCGAGGGTGAGTGCGGGGCGTGTACGGTCTGTATGAATGGCAATCCTGTCAACTCGTGCCTTGTGCCGATTTTTCAGGCTCGTGGTTGCAAGGTTGAGACTGTGGAATCTGTCGAGAATGAGGCAGTTTTTGCGTTGCTTGGCTCTGGTGGCACACAGTGTGGTGCGTGTACGCCGGGGGTTGTGATGACGGTGTTGTGGATTGTCAAGAACCGTGATGTGCTCGAGACGCACAGCGTTCGTGAGTTGATGGCGGGGAATCTTTGTCGGTGTACGGACTACGACGGGATCATCAATGGGGTCGATCGTGCGGCTGCCACTGGGGGTGCTGGGTGAGGGTGGTCATGCCGACAACTCTTGGTGAAGCTCTCTCTGTGTTAGAAGAGTTGAAGGGTGATGCGGTCCCGATTGCGGGTGGGACCGACCTCATGGTGAGTTGGCCGGAGCGGTTTATCGAGCATGAACGGACATACCTTGATCTCTCCGGTCTCGATGAGCTGCGAGCACACCGGTGGACGGAGGATGCACTTGAGATCGGGGCTTTGACGACATTTTGGGATATTGTGCGAGATCCACAGGCTGCTCGCGAAATGCCGATTCTGGTCGATGCGGCGCGGACGGTTGGTGCTGTGCAGATTCAATCCCGGGGTACTTGGGCTGGGAATATCGCCAATGCCTCGCCCGCAGCCGACGGTGTGCTTTCGATGATGGCTCTGGATGCGGTCGTCGAGCTTGCGGGGGCTGAGGGGGTTGAGGAAGTCCACCTTGATGAGCTTTATCTTGGGTACAAGCAGATGAGGAAGCGGGCGGATCAGCTGATTACTCGGGTTCGGATCCCTCGGCGAACACTTGAGTTTCAGTCGTTTGTGAAGGTTGGTTCTCGGCGAGCGCAGGCGATCACCAAGATCGGGCTTGCCATCACACGGTCGGATGCGGGTTGGCGTGTTGTTGCCAGCAGCATGGCACCGACGGTCAAGCGCTGCTGTGCGATCGAACGGATGCTCGATGACCGGGTGCCTGTTGATGGTCCGGGCGGGTTTGCGGCTGCTATTGGGTCGGATGTATCGCCGATCGATGACATCCGGACCACGGCTGTGTACCGCGAATCGGTCATGGCACGGGTGCTCTTTCATGAGCTTGCCCGGGTGTGCCCCTGGATATGCGCGGGGGGTGACTCGGTATGACGAACTTCGTGACTGATTGTGTGTGTGGTGTACGGGCGTGTGTCGGAGCTGCCGAGCTCTGCTGGCACTTGTGAGCTTTGTCGAGATCCGTTCGCGGTGCTGGATATTCGGTATGACATGGACGCAGTTGGCTCGAGCATGACGCGGAGTGCTCTTGCGGGGAGGGCGTTGCATCATTGGCGGTTTCATGAGTTGCTGCCGATTGAACCGGACAGTGCGGCGTTTGCGTGGCCTGTCGGGTGTACGCCGATCATCGAGGCGGCACGGTTGGCTTCGTGGGCTGGTGTCTCGCGGCTTCGGCTCAAGGATGACTCGCGGAACCCGACAGCGAGCTTTAAGGACCGCGCATCGAGCGTAGGGGTGCTCCATGCGTTGCAGCAAGGCGCGGGCACGATCGCCTGCGCTTCGACGGGGAATGCGGCATCAAGTCTTGCCGGGTTTGGCGCGATGGGGGGGTTGCCTGCTGTGATCTTTGTGCCAGAGCGTGCGCCGGAGCCGAAGGTTGCCCAACTCCTGATGTTTGGTGCCGATGTTCGGCGTGTGCGGGGCAACTATGCGCAGGCGTATGACCTCTGCACCGCCGAGTGCGATCGGTACGGGTGGTACAACCGCAACTGTGCGATCAACCCCTTCTTGATCGAGGGCAAGAAGACCTGTGGGCTTGAGATTGCAGAGCAGACCGGGTGTGACCTGCCTGAGTGGGTGGTTGTTTCTGTGGGGGATGGCTGCACGATTGCGGGCATTGTCAAGGGGCTTGTGCAGATGCAGGAACTCGGTTTTGTTGACCGCGTGCCTCGGGTGCTTGGCGTGCAGGCATCGGGGATGGCCCCGATCGCAGAAGCCTTTAAGACGGGTGATTTGCCGCGAGAGTATGAGGGAAAGACCTTTGCAGATAGCATCGATGTCCCGGTCCCACGGAACTGGCGGAAGGCGGTTGCTGCGGTTGGTGAGACTGACGGGGCGTATGTCTGTGTCAGCGATGCGCAGATCATGGAGGCGATGAAGAGTGCGGGGGCTCTTGCGGGTGTTTTTGCTGAGCCGGCTGCGGCTGCGGCTGTCGCGGGTGTCAAGCAGGCGGTCGCTGAGGGGATATTTGATGAGCGGAGTGATGCGCTTGCGGTGATCACGGGTAGCGGGCTCAAAGATATTGCCTCGGTGATACGGATCGTAGACGAGCCTGCTGAAGTGGACCCGTTGGAATCCTGATGGCCTTCTGCGATCATGGCTGCAACCGGAAGACGCGGTTCTTGCTATGATGAGGGGTTGCTGCTGCTCATGGAGTGGCGCAGCGCATGGAGCGTAGAATCAATATGACACAATCGGCGGGTACAACTGGAAGAGATGAGGTGCTTGAGCGGGCTGTGCAGCGTTGCCGAGAGCGGGGTGTAGTTATCCCGACATTTGCGCAGATGCGGGACCCGTCGCGTGTGCCGGGGGCGGTCCGAGAGCGCCTCAAAGGTGTTGGGCTTTGGGATATTGACCCAGTCAACCTGTTCCGGATCAGCTGGAAGAACGAGCCTGTCGAGAGCGGGGGGCTGTATAACAGCGGAAACTGGGTTGAGTTTCCTTCATCGCTCACTGGTGTCTCTGCAAGGATTGTCGGGCTCGCTGGTAAGTGGTTTCCTACGGGGACGCATAAGGTTGGCGCGGGGTTTGGGTGCCTGGTGCCCCGTCTTGTGCGGGGCGAGTTTGACCCGACAGCACACAAGGCGGTGTGGCCATCGACCGGGAACTTTTGTCGTGGCGGAGCGTTTGATTGTGCGCTGCTTGGATGTGAGGCGGTTGCGATTCTGCCCGAGGGCATGAGCCGCGAGCGGTTTGATTGGCTTGGAGACATCGGGGCCGAGATCATTGCGACCCCTGGGTGTGAGTCGAATGTGAAAGAGATTTATGACAAGTGCTGGGAGATTCGGCGGACCCGGCCGGACTGCATCATCTTCAACCAGTTTGAGGAGTTTGGGAACTCGGTCTGGCACTATCATGTGACGGGGTCTGCGATCCAAGATGTCTTTATGCAGATCGCTGGCCCGGGTGATCGGCTTGCTGCGTGGGTCTCTGCGACGGGATCTGCTGGGACAATCGCGGCTGGTGACTTTCTTAAGACGGTCCATCCCGGCGTTCGTGTCGCTGCTGTCGAGGCGCTCCAGTGCCCGACGCTACTTAATAACGGTTTCGGAGACCACCGGATCGAGGGCATCGGCGATAAGCATGTGCCGTGGATCCACAATGTCCGTAACACTGATATCGTCTGTGCGATCGACGACGCGCAGTGCCTCGCGCTGATGCGGCTGTTTCATGAGCCTGAAGGTGTGATGCTTCTTTGTGAACTGGGTGTTGGCACGGAAACTCTCGATCAACTCTCTCTGCTTTGGATATCTTCAATCTGCAATCTTGTTGCGGCTATTAAGGTTTCGCGTCTCGAAGAGTTGAGTGCAAGGGATATTGTCTTTGTGCCTCTGACCGACTCGATGGATTTGTACTCGAGCCGTCTCGTGGAAGAACGCGAGCGAGAAGGTGCGTATGACCGGACGACCGCAGCCCGGCACGCGGGGCGGTATCTTGAGGCGATTGTAACTGACAACATGCGTGTGCTTGATCTTGCTGCCCGCAAGGCTCTGCACAACCTCAAATACTTTACATGGGTCGAGCAGCAGGGTCGGTCGGTTGATGATCTTCGTCGCCTCTGGGACCCTGATTTCTGGTCCGAGGTGTATACGCAGGCCGACACTTGGGATATGGAAATCGAGGAGTTTAATAGGCGTGTCGCGTGCACATAGGCAAGGCGATAGCATTTGGTAGTGAAAGAGCGAATGATCAAACTCACACTCAACGGCGATCAGAAACAGTTTCACGGCGACCCGGACTCGTCTCTCCTGAAGTATCTGCGTGTCGAGCAGCGGGTGGTCTCGGTCAAGGACGGTTGCTCGCCGCAGGGGGCGTGCGGGTGCTGCGCTGTTGAACTCAACGGCAAGGTCGTGCTCTCGTGCGTCATCCCGATGAAGAAGGCAGCTGATGGCAAGGTCAGGACGCTCGACGGGCTCGATGACTGGACGCGAACGGTGCTTGCGGATGCCTTTGCACAGTGTGGGGGAGCCCAGTGTGCGTTTTGTATTCCGGGCATTGCAATGCGGGCTCAGAATCTGCTTTCGTCAAACCCTGAGCCAAGTGATGATGAGATTCGGAAGTCTCTCAATCAGCACCTCTGCCGATGTACCGGGTATCAGAAGATTATCGAGTCTATTAGGGTTGCTGGTGATTCGCTACGAACGGGCGAGCCGGTCCCCCATCACGCGAGAGCATCTGGGGTTGGGACCCGGCGGCGGAAATACAAGATCGAGGATGCGGTGCTTGGGGATCGTCCTTATGTTGCTGACCTTGAAGTTGAGCGTATGCTGCATGGTGCGTTGCGTCTGAGTGATCATCCTCGGGCTCGGTTGGCGTCGATTGATACGAGCAAAGCGCTGGCGATCAAGGGTGTGCACCGGGTATTTCTTGCTGATGATGTCCCAGGGCAGCGATCGGTGGGGCTGATTGTCCCGGACTGGCCGCTCCTGGTTGCTGCGGGAGAGGTGACCAGGTATGTGGGCGATGTGATCGCCTGCGTTGCTGCCGACTCTCGGCATATCGCGGTATTGGCGGCTCAAGCAATAGAGGTCGAGTATGAGGTGCTTGAGCCGGTGACAGATATGTTTGAGGCGATCAAGCCGGGCTGTGCGAAGGTCCATAACAGTGGGAATATCCTTGGTGTCTCACGGGCTAAGCGGGGCGATGTTGATGAGGCATTTGCGAAGTGCGCCTTTATTTCCGAACACACCTATGAAACCCAACGCATCGAGCATGGGTATCTTGAGCCCGAGGCCTGCTTGGTAGAGCCCCGCGAGGGCGGCATTAAGGCTTACTCCCAGAGTCAGGGGGTCTATGAAGACCGTCGGCAGCTTGCCCTGCTGCTCGGGCTCGATCAGACGCAGGTTGATGTCGAGCTTGTGCCCAACGGTGGCGGATTTGGGGGCAAGGAAGACCTGTGTACGCAGGGGCACGCTGCGCTGATGGCGTATTTGCTGCAACGCCCGGTCATGCTTGAGATCTCGCGGGATGAATCGATCCGGATGCACCCCAAACGCCATCCGATCCATATGGAATATAAGCTCGGGTGCTCGTCTGACGGCAAACTGCTTGCGCTTCGCGCACGCATGCATGGCGACACCGGCGCGTACGCCTCGGTTGGCATGAAGGTGCTCGAGCGGGCGTGCGGGCACGCGACGGGTGCATATTATGTTCCTCATGTCGATATCGAAGCGACTGCTGTGTATACCAACAATGTCCCGTGCGGTGCGATGCGGGGCTTTGGTGCCAATCAGGCGAACTTCGCTCTGGAGTGCGCGGTTGATGAGCTCTGCGAGACTGGGGGGTTTGACCGCTGGCAGTTCCGCTATGACAATGCACTGACCGAGGGACGCAGCACTGCGACCGGGCAGGTGCTCGCGTCAGGAGTGGGTGTTCGCGCGACGCTTGAGGCAGTGAAGGAGCAGTTCGAGTGCGCACGGTATGCGGGGATTGCCTGTGGCCTGAAGAATACCGGGATCGGCAATGGCATGCCCGACTCGGGAACTGTCCGGCTTCTCATAAAGGCACCAGACCACATAGAGCTGCACCACGGCTGGACCGAAATGGGCCAGGGTGTACACACTGTTGCTGTTCAGTCGTTTTGTGAAGAAACCGGACTTCCAGCGGATATTGTGACGGTGCATGTTGAGACATCTCACGAGACACCCTGCGGGATGACGACCGCCTCGCGCGCGACCAGCCTTGTTGGGAATGCCATTATCGAGGGGTGTAAGCAGCTCTGCGAAGACCTCAAGACACACGCGCTTTCCGATCTTGTCGGGCGAGAGTACTTTGGCGAATGGGTGTGCGCCTGGACGAACAAGCCCGGCAAGACTGACGGTGGACCGGTGTGTACGCACTATTCGTACAGCTATGCGACGCAGGTTGTTGTGCTCAATGATGATGGATCGATCGACCGGGTAGTTGCGGCACACGACGCAGGACGGGTCATCAACCCAACACTATTTGAGGGACAGATCGAGGGATCGGTGCATATGGGGCTCGGCTATGCCCTGACTGAATCGCTGGTCATGGAGGGTGGCCGGTTTCAGTCAACCCGTCTCCGGAAGTGTGGGATCCTCCGTGCCCGGGACATGCCTGCAGTTGAAGTTATAGCTGTCGAAGTGCCCGATGAGTTTGGGCCGTATGGCGCAAAGGGTGTTGGTGAGATCGGCCTAGTGCCGACAGCCCCTGCGGTTTCCAATGCGTTGTATATGTACGATAAGATCCGTCGTCGAACCCTGCCAATGAAGCCCGTCACTACCCCAACGCCCTGATCGGAGCACAACCGAGTGGCACTCTATCTTTCGAACGCCGAGTTCCTTGATTGGAAGACTCATGAGATCACGCGTACTGCGATACGCGTTCATGAGGGGGTCGATGCTGGCATTGATCTACTTGATAAGGTTCCGGATGGGGAGCCCTCACTCGACTGCTCGGGCCGGATTGTCACCAAGAGCTTTGTGGTCGGGCATCACCATATCTACTCGGCCCTTGCGCGAGGCATGCCACAGCCTGCTGTCGGCCCGACGAGCTTTGTCGAGATTCTTGAGAATATATGGTGGCGGCTTGACAAGGCTCTTGATGCTGACATGATCCGCGCATCCGCTCTTGTTGCCGGGATCGATGCAGCCCTCGCTGGCACGACCTTTATTATCGACCACCATGCGTCCCCAAATGCTGCATGTAACTCGTTGCACATTATCGCTGAGGCTCTCGATTCGGTCGGCCTGTCGCACTTGCTCTGCTATGAACTCTCCGATCGCGACGGCTCTGAACGCCTTGAGCAGGGCATCGCTGAGACTGATGCGTATCTTCGATCGCATCAGGGCCTCGTTGGGCTTCATGCTTCGTTCACCGTGAGTGATGATCTCCTGTCACGCGCAATGGAGATGGCACGCCTGCACGAGACCGGTTTTCATGTGCATGTTGCAGAAGCTGCGTCGGATCAGGAGGATTGCCTTGCAAAGCACTCGAAGCGGTGCGTGCAGAGGTTTGCTGATGTTGGCGCACTCGAGCTGCCTCAGACTATTCTTGCACATTGCATACACTTGGACAATGAGGAACGCCGTCTGATAGGTGAGTCGGAGGCGTGGGTTGCGCAGCAGTCTGAGAGTAACCAGAACAACGCTGTGGGGACACTTGATGCCCGCGCCTTTGCTGATCGTGTCTTCATTGGCACAGATGGGATGCACGGCGATGCGCTCGCAGCTACTCGGGCGACCTACCTTGCAAGCCAGAGCGTCGAAGGGTTGTCTCCACACGATGCGTGCGAGCGTTTGCGTTGTGTTCATAGATACCTTGACCAGAATAACTTTCGCGGAGATGGTGAAAACAACCTTGTGCTCTTGGACTATCACCCACCGACACCAGTTACGCCAGCAAACTGGGCTTCGCATGTTATGTATGGACTCAACCGGAGTCATATTGAAACAGTTATCAGTGACGGGAGGGTCATCGTGCAGAATCGACGATGCACGCTGCTTGATGAGGATTCGGTTCTTGCTGAGGCGCAACACCAGGCGAAACGGCTATGGGACAAACTCTGATGGAACTGCGGATCAATAGCGAGCGACTCCAGGAGTCATTGGCTGAACTTGGACAGATCGGGACTATTCAATCAGAATACCCGGGCATATCTGGTGTCTGCCGCCTGGCTCTTTCTGAGGAGGACGCCGACGCCCGTCGTTTGGTCATCGGCTGGATGAAGCGTGAGAACCTCGAAGTCAGTATTGATCAGATCGGGAATATCTATGCTACCGGGCCGGGGCGTGACAATACTCTCGCGCCCATAATGTCTGGCTCTCACCTCGACTCTGTTCCCACTGGTGGCCGATTTGATGGTGCTCTTGGTGTTCTTGGGGCGATTGAAGTTGTGCGTACTCTTAATGACCATAATATTGTCACCCGCCGTCCGCTGACGATCGCTGTGTTTACTGATGAGGAGGGGTGCCGTTTTGCAACAGATATGCTTGGAAGTGCTGTCGCGACCGGACGGATCCAACTTGCAGATGCGTGGCGTTTGTGCGATACCGATGACATCTCTGTCAAGAGTGAGCTTGAGCGGACGGGTTTTCTCGGCGATGAGCAGGTCGGGCAACGCAGGCCTCATGCATTCATCGAGTGTCATGTCGAGCAGGGGCCGGTGTTGAGGCACGAGGGTTACGATCTTGGTGTTGTAACTGGTGTGCAGGGCATTTCCTGGCAACGACTGACCATCATCGGGAGCCCGGCGCACGCGGGGACGACACCGACTGGGTTTCGCCGTGATGCGGGGCTCACTGCAGCGAAGATCAACATTCGCATACGCGAGATGTGTCTCTCTGGGAACTACGGGAGTGACATGCGTGCGACGATGGGTGTTGTCCGCCCTGAGCCCGGGTCTATCAATGTCATCCCTGGCCGGGTTGTTGCAACTGTCGATCTCCGCAACCCGGTCGATGATGCGATGCTGGCTGCCGAAGCCGATCTGCGTGAGTTTCTGAAAGAGATTGCCGATATCGATGGTGTTACGATCGAATCAGAGCAGACTGCTCGCACACCGGCGGTTTCTTTCAACACAGCAACGCAAGCGACAATCGCCAGCGTTGCTGATACTCTTTCGCTCAGGCATCGTCCGATCCTTGCAGGTGCTGGTCACGATGCTCAGGAGTGGTCGCGTGTGTGCCCAACTGCCATGATCTTTGTGCCGGGTGAGAATGACGGGATAAGCCACAACGCTATGGAGTTCTCCACGCCCGAGCAGTGCGCAAACGGGATCAATGTCTTGCTTAATACTATCTTTACTCTCGCGGAAGAGTCGTCATGAACACAGTGCGCGTCGCCATGACGCAGACTCTCAATGCATTCCGTGATATGCCTGATTCGCTCGATGGCATTGCATCACTTGCGGACAGGCTCGATGACATCCGCAGTGCAAATGTGCGACACAATCTTGATCTTCTCATGCGGGCAGGAAGTTCGGGCATCCAGGCTGTGTGTCTGGGCGAGCTCTTTACCGCACCGTACTTTGCGTTGACGCGGGATGACCTTTGGTTTTCGCTTGCTGAAGATGCTGCCACTGGCCCGACTATTTCGGAGATATCGGAAGCCGCCGCTCGATTGGGCATCGTTGTCGTCGCGCCGATCTATGAATGCGAGATGGAGACCGGAAGGCGGTTCAACACTGCGGTTGTTATCGACGCTGACGGCACGGTGTTGGGCAAGTACCGCAAGGTTCATATCCCTGTGGGCGGGAATGAGCAGGCGTGTTTCGATGAGCGGTACTATTATGAGCCGTCACGAGTTCCGCAGAATGAACCTTCACCGAGTATCCTCGGTGACAATCCGTACTTCCCGGTTTTCAAGACTGCTGTTGGGAATATTGGTGTTTCGATTTGTTATGATCGACACTTTGAGGGTGTGACTCGTTCTCTGCACCACGCGGGCGCACAGATTATCTTCTCTCCAGCGGTTACATTTGGCGCAAAGTCGAAGCGGATGTGGGAGATAGAGTTTGAGGTTGATGCTGCCCGGCATGGGTTGTATCTCGGCGGCTCGAACCGCCTCGGGGCCGAGAAGCCCTGGAATCAACCGTACTTTGGCCGGAGTTCTTTCTTCGGGCCTGATGGGCGGGTTGCAAATATCAGTGAAGACCCGTGCCTTGCGATTGCGGAGTGTGATCTCGATGTATTGGAGAAGCCGGATGATTCTGGCTGGGACCTTTCACGCGATGCTCGCCCATCGGTCTACAGTTGACCACTCGTCAGTGGCTATGCATTGATGTAGTTCAGGGGGGCATCAGCCCCGAAGATCGCTTTGCACAGTTCATTCATAATAAAGAAATATGTGAGATCGACCTGTGTATTTGCTTCACCCATGATCGTACTCGCAGGATCATCGCGTGCAAAGCGGACCTCAAAGTCATCGCCTGAATACAGGGCTTTGTCTCCGTCTATCTTAGTTCGATACTCTTGAGAATCGAACCTCCCGTAGACCGCCTGCTTATCCTGGCTCTGTTCCAGATAGAAGCCATCGAGTGATGTGGCGGCAGCCCAGTCGTCGAGTGAACCGAAGAACCGGGGCTTGATGACATATGGCCCACCGTCCTCGGGGCAGAAGACATCACAGTTTCCGCAGTCGTTACAGAAGTCATGGAAGTTTGCGATCTGGTGTTTTTGGTTGAGTGTGAATGAGCCAGTATCGTCTACGGCCCACACGCCGTCACGCTTTGACATTTTGCACACCGGGATATCGACAGGGGGTATCGTGAGGGCAAAGTTTGCATCATTGGGACATACGGGGATGCACTTGTCGCAGGTGATGCAGTTGAAGAGTTTGAGTGTGCTCCCGATTTTTATTGGGAGCTTGTTGTTGTCCTGCTGATAGCGGTCGGTTGTGGTTGCGGAATCGGCGTAGTGCTCGGTGTTGAGGAGCTTTGCAGCACTAAGCCACTGAGCAGCGAGATCACGATCCACCAGGTGCAAAAGCGGATCACCACTCGCTTCAGCAGCCGTGAACGCTTCTGTCCACTGGGCACCGGCTTGTTCGAGGGCTGCCCTTGCGAGGCCATATGCTCTCAATGTGAACTCGTCTATATTTGAGGCGTGTACAGCATCCATGCGTTTGATGAGCGTCTGGAAATAGCCGAGTTGCCTGGCGTAGCCGCCGGGTCGCAGGAGGTCGGTACAGACCGTCACCGGCACCAGGCCGAGCGCAACAGCGTCGGCAAAGTTTCGCCTATCAATCCCAGCAGAAAAGGATATGGGGTATCGGTCGCCACACACCCGTCGGAACTCACGGACGAGGTTGATCGCAAGCACATGCAGCGGCTGTCCCGAGAGGTACATCAGCCTTTCCGCACTCGGGAAGAACTCACGGTTGTTCTCAACGATGAGCGTGTTGGTGAACTTTACCCCGAGCCCAAGGCCCAACCCGTCGGCTGTTGTGCCGAGCCGATCGACAAACCCGAGCATCTGTTCCCACTTTGTATCTTTCTCGAACGACTCGTCCGGGGTCAGGGCATTGGTATACCCAAGCGTGTCGCGCATCAACTCACGAAGGCGTTCTGCCCCGAGCAGCGTCGGGTTGAGCTTGATCGTGCAGTGGAGCCCCAACTCCCGCAGCAAGAATTCGATGATCTTCTCGATCTCATCGGGCGGGCACCCATGAAAGGTGCTCAGGGTGAGCGTGTTTGAGAGCTTTGTACGGAAGTCCAGGTCGCGGTACTCTGCGAACTCCGGTGGGATTTCATTTCGCAGGCGATCCACGATCGGCGTTGCGTCCATCATCCCGTCCAGAAACGCCCGCACACGGTCGGACTGAATCCCGGCGAGGTCATACCCGACACTCAAGTCAAAGATCATGCGCTCGAACCCGGGGACAATGTCGATTTGGCCGCTGGCGGTGAGGATGTCGATCAGCATCGAAGCTTTGACATACTCCTCGAGTGACTGCTCGATCTTGAGTTCCTGAGACCACTCGATGTTGTAGCAGACTGTCTGGGCGTCGATGCAAGGCCTGCCGATCTCCAGCTCATCGAGAATCTGGACGGTCTTGAGCTCGATGATTCTTGACCCACCAAGCCACGAGAGCACGATATTTTGCGCAAGCTGGGAGTGAGGACCAGCCGATGGGCCGAGCGGTGTTGCGGCGAGGATGCCGTGGAAGCGTACCGACAGATCGTGATCGGGATCACCCGGAAAGAACTTGGTTCTTGGGAGATCGAAGATGGTGTGTTGGCGGTCGAGTTCGCGGAGCATTCTCGAGAGCATGCGTGCGAATGGGTATGGTGTGAGTGCTGTCATGGCTATGGGAAGCATAGCCGTACATGGAGTGGTACGACTCTTCGGCAGTTGCTTCTCTGTAAACTCAATAATGCACCCTTTCAACCCCCGGATTGCCAGTATTCTTGGGGTAACTTCCGTTATGGGTGACAGCATTCGGTGGCCGCTGGAGGTAGCCAAGTTGCCGGGAATCCGATATAATCCGCTGAGGTCTTGTATGTCACGCTGGCGGGCTTTATGCAGCCCAGTCAGCCACTGGTCTCTTTTGATGAGGTGGCGCGATGGGTAACGCAACGAGAACCGAGGTTGAATCTCCGCTTGCAACGGACTTTCTCAATATTCGAAGTCTGTTGTCTGAAGATGAGATTACAATCCAGGAGGCTGTCGCACGGTTTGTGGATGAGCGGGTCATCCCGCTTATGGGTGATGCGTTTGATGAGCACCGGTTTCCTCAAGAACTCATCCCAGAGATTGCGGAGATGGGCTTGCTTGGGTGCAGCATCGATGGGTACGGCTGTGCCGGGCTCAACAGCGCGTGCAGCGGGCTGGTGTGCCAGGAGCTTGAGCGGGGGGACTCGGGGATTCGCAGCTTTACATCGGTGCAGAGCAGTCTGTGCATGTACCCGATCTTTACCTATGGGAGTGATGAGCAAAAGGAACGGTGGCTGCCTCAGATGGCTTCGGGTGAAGTGATCGGGTGCTTTGGGCTGACCGAGCCCGACGGGGGGTCGGACCCGGGAAACATGAAGACCAACGCCAAGCGAGATGGGAGCGACTGGGTGCTCAACGGGTCAAAGGCGTGGATCACCAACGGAATCATGGCGGATATCGCGATTGTCTGGGCATCGACCAGCGAGGGAGTGCGTGGGTTTATCGTTGAGAAGGACATGCCCGGCTACACAACTCGGGAAATCACACGCAAGTTTTCGCTTCGGGCCTCGGACACCGCTGAGTTATTCTTTGACAATGTGAGGCTTCCCGAGGCGAGTATGCTGCCGGGGGTTCGTGGGCTGCGTGGGCCTCTGAGTTGCCTGACACAGGCAAGGTTCGGTATCGCCTGGGGCGTGATCGGAGCTGCGCAGGCGTGTTTCAGTGAGGTGCTCGAATATACCAAGGTTCGAGAACTCTTCGGACGGCCACTCTCGCACACGCAGACGGTGCAGCTTCGTCTTGCCGACATGAGCAGGCGGATCTCGACGGCTCAACTACTTGCATTACAGCTTGCCCGGCTTAAGGACAACGGGCAGTTGCACCACAGCCAAGTGTCAATGAGCAAGTGGAACAACACGCGGATGGCTCTAGATATTGCGAGGGATGCGAGGGACCTGCTGGGCGCGAGTGGGATCAGCGTGGAGTTCTGCGCGATCCGGCACATGCTGAACCTGGAGAGTGTTGTGACTTATGAGGGGACCGAGACTATCCACGAGCTTATCGTTGGGCGCGAACTCACGGGGCATAATGCGTTCTAACTCGGCATGTATATTCCGGTTTAGGCCTTGGGAGGCAGATACATTTTGATCAGGCGATCGGCAAGAGCACTGCACCGGCTGTAGATATCTGCGTATACGGGCTCGGATTCGACTTCGGAATAGCCGCGAGTCAACTGCGTCAGGTCGGCCCCCTGCACAATCTGGTCCGCCATCTCGAAAAGCACACCGTCTTCTTTGGCGATGTGGTTGCGCAATAACTCTATAAAGGCCTCGCCTTCATAGAGGATTCGGAGCATCGCGTTCTCGTCACCACTGTCAGCGGCTTCGATGGCATCACTGATCTTCTGCACATGGACCCGCCCCATCTCGTGCTCGCGGAGCATGCACCCGATCGGGCCACCCTCGCGTGATATGCCTTGGGATTCGAGTTGGGGGAACAACCTCTGCTCTTCTTTGCAGTGGTGGCACTTGTCGGCAAAGCCCCGGAAAAACTCAACAAACGGCTCGAGCAACTCGGCGGATGCCCGGCCTGACTCTCGGGAGTTCGCAAGTGCAATCTCGAAACAATCAAGCACACGGAGGATGACCTGGTGCTCTTGGCGGAGGCGGTTGGTGGTTTCCAATGGATTGTCCTTTCGAGGTGAGATGCGCGATCGGGTGGATGTATTGGAAGCACCCTCAGGTCTGACATGGGTCACAGAGTTGTGGTACACAGAGTTGCTTTGCGCTCGATATGGTGTTGTTTCCGTCCTAAACTTTGGCCTTTTTGAGTGATTCAATAAACTCTGAAAGCTGGTTGGAGATATTATCTTCATCGAACTGTCGCGCATCGACCATATCGGCTTCGATCATAATGTGCGGCACTCCCGCTTCGGTATAGCCGGGGAGGCGACGCTTGACATAACTGTTCCAAATACCGCAGCTTGCATTCCAGTGGCAGACGATGCCATCAGCACTGTAGTCGCGGACCATATCGAGGGTCCAGTCGAGTATCCACTGTGTCGAGCGGTTCATGGTGTTCCAGATGTAGCGGTCCACGAGGCTGTCCATGGCGTTGTCGGCATCAAACTTGAACCACCAGCTGTGCGTGTAGGTGCTGGCGACAAAGACACAGTTGCGTTCAGCGGCAAACTGGGCGAGCCAGTTTTTGCGGGGCCAGATGGGGATAGCGTCCCAGATGAGGCGGACCTCTTCCTCCTGGATGAACGACTGGTTCTGCTCGACGCGGTCGGTGAGTTCGTCAAAGAGGGACTGGTAGTAGACGGTGCATTCGGGCAGGCCGCGGGCGATGACAATCGGTGCCATGGCGGCGAAAGCATCGGTGTTTGACCACGGGGTTGGCACCTTTCTGGCAAGTTCGAGGCACTCTTGCCACAGGTGGTTGGACCTGTCAGACTCGGCGACGATCTCACGGAGCTTCGTTTCACTGAAGGTCGTGCCGAATCGCTTGCAGATGTCTGCGAGGTGTTCTTCCATCTGGTTCTTGAAGTCGGCCTTTTCCTCGGCATTGTGTTCTTCGCGCTTGGCTAGCCTTTGCGTACGGAGAACATAATGCGGGACATCCTGCCCCCGCTCTTTGCAGATAGACTGCACTTGGTCGCCCCAACGCTCCACGACATTGCACTGAGAGTTGCACGCATAAAAGAGGTCGGGCTTGGGCAGGCCGTGAATCGGCGACTCGACATCACCGAGCAACACGCCGATATCGGAGAGGGCGTAGGAGCAGACCTTGGGCGCGTGGAGGCCCCAGGCGTTGGTGCGGTCGATCGCGGCGAGCGAGTAGGGCTTGGTTGCATCGCGGACTGGGGAGAGTGCCCCGAGCATGGCGGCGTGGTTTTCTGGATAGACCGGCATGATGCCCGCAGCGAGGAGGGCCTCGGCTGGCGCAAACGCCGAGCACCATGCGATCGGCATCCCGTCGGCCTTGATCTTGTCATAGAAAGAGAAAATATCAAAATGCGTCTTGAGCTTCATCATTGTTATATTCGCCCTGTGTTGGTCGAAGCCCGCCCTGGTTATCCCGGGACTTGCGTCGAGTGTAGATAAGCACGAACGCCCGGCACGCGGCCACTGAGCATTCTTTGCAGTTGGATCCAAAGTCGTCTGGAGTTGGTGATCGGCTCATCACCTCAAACCCGAGCGACTCATACAGTTCGATTGTTTCTTCTGCTCGTGATGGTTCAACCAGATGCCGGCGCTTCCACCCAGCCGCTGCGAGCACCGGATCGGCGCGGAGCGAGAACTCAAGCGGCGTGTCGTCTTCATCTTTGGGCATCAGGTGAATATCTGCGTGCATTGAGACCTCTTGCGACTATCGTGTCTCACTATGGGTCGTGCATGTAGCGTCACTCTCGGCAAGTATCTTCAGACGGCGTTGTGCAAGGATGGCTGCGCCCATAGCGGCGACATACTGCACCATTTCTGGAGGTGGGACATTGACCTTTGCGTTAAGGCTTGTGCTCACACCAGTCCCCATGGTCTCAAACCGCAGTATACCACCGATGAGTGTGTACTCGGGCTCAGCGCGGACCCGCTTCATAAGCTGAACAGAGCGATCGACGAGCGATGTGATCGCGCCCTGCATGATGTCGGCGGGAGCAGTGCCCAGCGACAGATGGTTGATGACCTCGGACTCGGCGAACACCGCGCAGACACCGGAGATCGGGACCGCCTCCTTGGATGTAGCGGTGAGCGCGCAGATTTCTTCGGTCTTGAAGTTCATGTAGCGGGCGGTTTTTTCGAGGAACGCCCCTGTGCCCGCAGCACACTTATCGTTAAGTCGGAACGAGATGACTTTGGCTTCCTCGTCCAGTCGGCTTGCCTTCATAGTTTGGCCACCAACATCGAGGAGTGTCCGCGTGCCTGGGAAGAGGAATGATGCGCCGCGGGCACTGGCGGTCAGGTCGGTAACATGGAGGTCTTTAAAGTCGGCCTGGTGGCGACCAAAGCCGGTTGCAATAACATAGTCAATGTCACTCGTTCGCAAACCCGATTTCTCAAGGCATCTCTCATAGACCTCGTGTGCAACCTCAGTGAGCTTGAACCCGGTGGGTCTCATCTCTCGAGCGAGGATCGTGCTGTCTTCGTCGATAATAATGGCCTTGGTGTAGGTCGATCCGATATCGATGCCGGTAGTGATATTCATTCGGAGGCCCCCACTGCGTCTCGAGGTTGTCGACTGAGCTTGATCTGGTCGAGTGCGTAGAGGGCAGCTCCCAGCGCACCCATATAATGTGAGTCTTTACTGACATTGAGCGTGACTTCGAGTTTGTCTTCCATCGCCTGAATCATGGCGATGTTGCGGGCGACGCCGCCGCTGAAAGTGATCTCTTCATCGAGCCCGACTCGGCGCATCAGTGAGAAGGATCGCACAGCGATAGACTGATGCACACCCCAGAGGATGTCCTCGACCTTTTTGCCCTTGCCAAGCCACGAGAGCACCTCGGACTCTGCAAAGACCGTGCAAGTCGTGCTGATTCGCACGGGCTTTGTGTACCTGAGGGCTGTTGCGCCCAACTCATTGAGCGGGATATCGAGTGCGCTGGAGGCAGCGCCGAGGAACCGCCCCGTGCCTGCAGCACACTTGTCGTTCATACAAAAATCCTCGATCTCACCGGCTGCGCTAACGCGGATGGCTTTGGTGTCCTGCCCACCCATGTCCAGCACGGTGCGCGTTTTGGGGAACATGTGGACAGCACCCCGCCCGTGGCAACTGATCTCGGTGACCTGGGCATTGCCAAAGGTCACACGGTAGCGTCCATACCCGGTCCCGATGATGAACTCGACCTCGGTCTCACGGATTTCCTGCTCTTCGAGCGCTTTGCTATATGCGTTTTCAGCTGCCTGCACAACATTGGCACCCGTGTCGATGAGCGACCGACCGACGATGTGGCCTTGCTCATCTATGATGACTGCCTTGGTTTGTGTTGAGCCGACATCGACTCCTGCTGCATATGCCATGGGCACACCTCGTTCTATTTGACCAAAGACTGGTTCCGCCTGGCAGCCAGCCCCTCAAAGAATGCGTCGATACGGTTTTTCATCTGCGCCTCGGAAACGACTCGGCGGTCCATCATGTCCGATTCAATAAACAGCGTGGCGATGTCCCGGTGCTCGGTCAGGTAACGCCTGCCGTCGGCGAGCCCGGTGGAGACGGTTCGGCAGCTCTTGATCGGGTGATAAACGACCGCGTCAACATTGAACTCATCAATCATGCCCTCGAGCATCTGATCCTGGTGAAACATGCTGTCCATCGCGTCGCGGACGCTGAGCAGGGTTCCCTCTGCAAGGCTTGCGACGGGGTCTTCGAGTGAGTACTCGAACCCGCGGTTCGCGCCGCCGGATGCGAACCACAGGTAGGTCGAGTTGATAAAGGTGCCACCCCACTCGGTGAAGAGCTCGTTAAAGCGTCGGAAGATGGGGTAGCAGGGCACGCCGACAAAGACGAGGCGGTAGACCTCTTCGGAGAGTGTGCCGATGCCGTGGGCAGCCTTGTACTCCATCTCTTCGACAAGCTCCTGGAAGAACTTGGCACCCTCGGGCGAGCCACGGAAGCCGTTGGCAACACCGAGATAGATAGTACCGTCGGTGAGGGCATTGAAGAGTGAGGGGCGACTCTTGTTGAGTTCGATGACATTCTTCCAGCCGACGCTTACCTCGTTGGCGTGGGCGAGGGTCTCCCGGAGCTTGTCGATATCAAACTTTTTGCCTGTGACCTCTTCTAAGGTTGCGATCAACTCCCAGAGCTGTGCCTCGACATAGCGCCGATCGTTCTCAAAGTCGTGTTTGTCGATAGTGCCGTAGTCGTTGCGGTCACGGGTGCCGGGAACATCGATCGTGACGACCGGGATATTGTGCATGCGTTCCCATATCTCGGCCCACTTGATATAAGTATTGCAGGCGTTGGTGAGGACGGCGATGCTTGGCTTTGGGATCCTCCCCATGGGGTGCTTGCCGGCGTTGAGCTGCACCGCGACATCGGCCTTGACATAGCCGCAGATATCGGGCGAATAGCCGTAATCTTCTGCTTTGTCGAGATACTCGTGCGAGACACGCCGGACGGCTGTCTGCAATGAGTTGATCTCGGGGAAGACGACCGGGAGGTCGAATGTCTTGAGCATCTCGTTGAGGCTGCCCATCACGAACACATAGGCACTCTGCCCGCCCTGCTCGGCACACTGATTGAGCGATTCAAACCAGTCACGGAAGAGCTGAGCGCCGTCGCGGTTGCCACGGCCGACAAGGGTGTCTGTTGAAGCCTGTTCTGCCATCGCTTTGTCCTCCGCCCTCAGGCAAACAGGAGGTTTTCCAGGAATGTTTCAACTTGCAGCTCGAGCTGCTCAAACGAGGTCATGTTTTCCTCGAACTCACTGACGAAGTAGGGGATGCCGCGATCATCGAGCGCGTGGGTGTATGCCACCTGCTCTTCGAGGCCGGGCTCGCACATTTTGGCTGCTGCCACGATGACAGCGTCGGCGTGCGCATGGTCAACCCTCTTGAGGAGCATCTCCTCCTTGAGCTTGCGGAGGTCGTGCTGGACAGGGCTGTAGGACGATCGTTCGATGTATGCTTCGGCCAGTGCGAGCAGAGGGTCGCTCCCCGCGGGGATGTCTTCAGTGATCCAACGCAGCCCGATGAGAAAATCGTCAGCAACGACATAGCATGTCCTCCCGAGCATCCGCACAAGATCGAGCGGCGGCTGCTCGCAGAAGGCTCCCTCAAACACGATGCGAACACGGTCCTCTCGCTTCGTGGTTCCGGTGATGATCTGTGGAAGAATGTGCGAGAGTAGTGCGTTGTGCTCTTCGCGGGGAATGAGGCCCCCGATCGAAACGAGGCAGTACGCATCCTCGGCGGCGATCAGCCAGGGCGTGTTGCGTTTTATATCGTAGAGTTCACGCAGGAGTCGTCTGTTCTCGTTGAAGATCGCGATAGAGTTGTCGAGTGCTTCATCGTTAACTTTGGCACCAGCGACTTTCTCAATGACTCGCTTTATCCGGTCGTACTCATCGCGCAGATACGCTTGGCTGTGCGCCGAGTTGGGGTTCTGTGGTAGATAGAGAATCTGGCAGGGATAGTCGAAGTGGCGACCCCAGATAGCTGCCAAGTTGCGGGCTGCGTCGCAGATCGGGTGCGAGACAAACAGGTCGAGCATGAGGTCGCCCTTGAGCGCGACTTGCAGCCCTGTCTTGAGAATCGAACACAAATAAGAGCCAAAGTGAGAGTCTGAGAGCGTCGGCTCAACAGGCGCGCCTCGTATCTTGACTGGCAACATGCCCGCTGCGTGAGCGATTTCTTCGGGGAAGTAGACCTGGAAGTGCCCGAGAACCTTCCCGCCTTGTTCACGCCATCGCTCAACGGTCGGGAATGTTGCGTCTTCGACCGTTTCTCGACAGGCATAGAGCACTTCATCGAGCGGTTTGCCTTGCCATTCTGTAAAGACAGGTGTGTGCATCTTGGGATTCCTCTGCAATAGCGCCCGTGGCGCTCATACTCATCTGTGGTCAGCCATTCCGCTCTTTCTCGGATATTCCCAGCCGGGCAGGTCGATGTCCTTGCAGGCGTAGTTCATCTTGGGAGGCCTCGCACCTCGATCGAGTAGCCTGACCAAACCGCTGTTGATATAGGGGTTCTTGCGTGGATCGAACACCTCACCGGTTTCTTGCGCGAGCGATGCGTCGTCCTGTTCTCGTGAGAGCTGTGCCTTGAAGAGTGCCCGTGAATATGGCGCATCCTTGGCCATCTGGCGGGCTTGCTCATAGCCTCGGCGAAGAGCTTCGAGTTCGTCATCAAACAGGCCGTTGGAGAGGCCAATCTGGTAGGCCCTGGTGGCGGTGAGGCCCTGATCAAAGAGCTCATACGCCCCGGAATGCCCGACACCGATTCGCTTGAGCTCGCTTGCGCCTGCAAAACCGGGGAGGATGGCGTAGTCGAGCTCGGGCTGGTTGTAGATGGGCTTTTCACACCACACCGAAGTGCGTTCGAGCGTGTCGTAAACATAGCCAAAGGCACGGACATCGTACCGCAGATCGAGGAAGTAGGTAAACTCGGCCCCGCCGCCCCACTTCTCACCAAAGACACCGACAGATGCCACCGGGCTGCGTTGGATGGTGCGGAAGAGCTCGACCGCATTTCGGCTCGAGGCTGCGGCATCCTCCTCACTCAGCGGGGTGTACCCCTTGTCACGCTCGAACCAGCCTCGGTTAAACTCCTTCGCATCGGCACCGAGCATCCTCATGCCGGTGCCCGCGGCTGTGAAGAGCACCGCCCCGCAGCGCCCGTTCTCGTGGAGGTTCAGCACTCTGTGATAGGCGTGGGCTAGCTGGTCGATAACAGCGTGATTGAAGACATTGCCTCGCAGTGGGCAGTTAAAGACAATGCTCGCGACACGGTCTCGGGCGGAAGGCTCGTAGAGTTTCAGGTCGCCGTAGCAGCCGCGGTATGTGCCCGAGGCAAGATCAAGCTCGGCAACGGGGGTGTGGTAGTAGATGCCATAGCCGAGCAGGTGTGTAAGGTTTCGTTTCTTAAGTTCGTGCAGCAGGCAGGGCTTGCCGGTGCGCGGCCCTCGGAGCCCGTCGGCATCGAGCATGTCGAGCATGTGGGGGTCGGTGGCGTTCTCATCTCGGGCGCGGTGGATGAGCGTGAGCACGCCGTGAATCGTGAGTTCGTCGATCATCGCATCGACAAGCTCAACCAACCCAACCTTGAACCGCAGCCCAGCACGGCAGCAGGTGTTGATCTGCCCGGGGGTCGCGTAGCCGTCTTGGATAAGATCGAGCACATAGAGGCAGAGCGGCAGGACATATCGCCGGAACGCACGCCCGGCGGTGTCATCAGCAAGGACGACAGCAAGCAACGCATCGCAACTCTTGATCTTGCCCTCGGCACGATCACGCTCGGCAGCCTCGAACATCGACCAGTACGCCTCTCGGGAGGTCTGGCCCTTGGCGATATACTTACGAGACTCGGGGTCGAAGACCTCAGCAGGCTTAGCGCGAGCGTCTGTTGTCCACTTAAAGAAGCCACACCGGTCCGGGGAGTTGATGCCGGAATGCCCTGATTTTTCGAGGTGGGCGATCCAGTCGGTGTAGTACACGCCATCGCGTGTGTAGATGCTCTTGAGCCTGTCGTGATCGGGGAGTGCCTGCCCCAAGTGACGAGACGACTCGGTGTAGGGCATGTGCCCAGTCTGGTCGAGGACGGTGAAAGGGTTTGCGGTGAACATCGACCAGAGCCCACCAAGATCAATGATGTCTTGGCCGGTCTTGATGTCCCACGACATGATGGCAGCCATGCCTTGGAAGATGGGGTCAGCGATGTAGCCGTGATGGTCAACCGGGAGCGCCATCACGACCTTTTCGAGGACCTGATCAGCGAAGACCACGCCGAGTGCGTATGTCTCCGCGGAGGCATACTTGCCCTTCATTACATCAATGAGGCGGTTGAAGTCGAAGGGGAAGTAGCCGTGAACGGTCAGGAACTTGCTGCGGAGTACCTCCGTCTTGAAGAGGATCGCAAGCTCTTCGGTGGTATGCGAGGAGGTATTGGAGAAGATCGCCGCAAGATGATCGGCATCCAGAGATTCTTCAAGTGCTCTAAATATCTTCTTCTTAATGTCGATCGCTTCGGTTGCCGCCTCCCAGACGATGTCGGCAGTAGCAAGATCGCTGTACGACTGCGTGAAGAAGGTGCGTGATTCAAGGGCCTTTGCGTCTTCTGGCCTGATGCGGGTTGCGCTAACCTCGCCTGCCCACTTGGCGTTGAGCACCTCTCTGGCCCGATCGAGGGCTTCGCTGTTGACATCGAGGAGGACGACCTCGCAGTCGGTCTTGAGGAGCAGGTCGGCAGCGATGCCCTGGCCCATGGTACCAGCACCGATCACCGCGACACGACGCATCTCAATGATGCGTTTGACTGCCGACTCGATTGTCTTGTCTCCAAAGGAGAATACTCGCTTCATAGGTTTCGTACCTTGTGCTGAATCGTTAGCGTTGTGTTGTATCCTCGATGATTAACGCCGCGCCTTGGCCGCCCCCGATACACGCCGAGACGCAGCCATAACGCTCGCCTCGGTGGTCCATCTCATAGACCAGATCGGCGATCAGCCGCAGACCCGTTGCGGCAAGCGGGTGACCGATGGCGATCGCGCCGCCGTTGACATTGACGATCTCACGGGGGAGCTTGAGTTCTTTCTCCACGCCGAGGTATTGGGCGGCAAACGCCTCGTTGATCTCCCAAAGCCCAATATCGGATTGCTTGAGCCCCGCCCGCTGGAGCGCGACACCGATCGAAGGCACCGGCCCGCGACCCATGACCCGGGGCTCGACGCCACTAACACCAAACCCTGCGATTCTCCAGCGGGTCGAGAGGCCGAGTTCCTCCGCTCTCTCGCGCGAAGCGAGAACCGCAGCAGCACCACCATCGGCAATCTCACTGGCATTCCCCGGTGAGACCAGCTTGTTGGGCGTAAAGCCGGGGAGTTTCTCAAGAATCTCCAGCGAGGTATTGCGGACACACTCATCGTGCGAGAGATGGACAGCCTGCCCATCCTGATCGACAGCATCGAGTGCGAACATGCCCCTCAGCAGCTCGCCACCATTGAGGTGGCTCTTGCGATTGGCAACCCGGGCGCGATCCTGCGAGATAACGGTAAACTCATCGCACTCGGCCCGCGTGATACCCATCCTCTTGCCATATTCGTCAGCAGTGAGCATCATCGCTGTGCCACCGAGGGTGTGATTGAGTGAGGCGAGGATTGAATCCTCGACAGTTCCACCCTCTGCAAACTCCCAGAAGCTCGCCCCCGAGATGCGGCGCGATCTTATGATCTGCGGTGCCTGCGACATCGTCTCGGCTGCGGCACACAGCACCACCTGTGTATCATCGACGCAATCTGGCACAGCAATCTGCTGAAAGCCTGTGATAAGTGTCTGGATGCCCGAGCCACAGATGCGCTGCACCATGAACGAAGGGGTATCGACATCAAGCTCGCAGCGGAGGGCAATGTTGCGCGGGAAGTAGATATCCTGAGCACCGGGAGCAGTGAACTGATACACATTGGCACCAACCACCGCGTCGATATTCTGCCGGATGATCCCGGAACGGCTGATGGCTTCACACGATGCCAATGCTCCGAGTTGCTCGGCTGAAAATCCGCTCAACGCGCTACACTTGAGGCCGACAGGTGTCCGGGCGACGCCGGCGATGACGATATGTGGGAACTCACTCGATGCCACGGCTCATCCTTTGCGGTTTCTCTGTTCGAACCTCGATAACACTCTCACCGGGGTTCGTCTCGAACATCTCTTCCAGCTCTGACCGGAACACATCGAGCACTTTTTTGCGAACAATCTTTGCTGACGGCGTCAGCTCGCCCTTCTCAAGCGAGGGCTCGCGATTGGCAAGGATGAGACGACGGATCCGGGTGTAGGACTGCTCCAGCATCGGATTGATGCGCTCGAGTTCGGAGGCGAACAACTCCTTGATCGCCTTGCCCTCTTGGGCCGAGCTTGCAGTGATACCGCGAGAGGCAATCCACTCCTTCAGGCGACTTCGGTCCGGGTAAATGATCGCGCCGACATAGTCTTTGCCGCTACCGACGACGACCGCCTGTCGCACGAATGGGGACTCGTTGGTGATTGTGTTCTCGATTCTCTGCGTAAGCACCTTCTCGCCCGTTGTCAGTTTGAAAGTGCCGTCCTTGCGTCCCAATATTTTGAGGCCATCGGGCGTGAACTCCCCGAGATCACCCGTGCGGAACCACCCGTCAGCATCGATGACATGGGCGGTCGCCTCTTCGTCTTCATAATACCCGAGCATGACATTCGGGCCCTTGATGAGTATTTCCTGGCTTGCGTCGATGCGGATGGAGACGCCGGGGATGGGGAACCCGACAAAGCCGCTGCGCCATGCTTCCGTGCCGGAGGTTATCGCAGCACACGGCGAGGTCTCGGTCAACCCCCACCCCTCACGGACACCGATCCTATGCTCGCGGTATGCCGACTCGACATGAGCAGGAAGCGATGCAGCTGCGGTAAAGACAAACCGAAGGCGACCACCAAAGACGACCCGCTCGACCTTAGTATCCTCGCGGCAACGGGTGATGAGCATGTCATGCACGCGAGGAACACTAAAGAATATGGTGGGATCAAACAGTTTCCAGTTCTCAATGAGCCGATCTGTATCGCTGCCCTGTGAATCGCTCAGGCAGATCTGAGCACCGGTATAGAGCGACATAAACCGTTCAAAGAGCGCACCAAAGCTGTGGTGCCAAGGCAGGTAGGTCAGGAAGATATCATGCTCCCCGACATCCCAGATCAACGAGAGTGCCTTCTGCTGTGATATAAGGTTTTTGTGACACAGTCGGACGCCCTTGGGTGGGCCGGTGGTTCCTGAGGTGTACATCAGCACGCACTGATCATCGGGACGAACAGCGTGGATACGCTCAAGGACCGCCTGTTCGCTTGCGCCGCCGGGGCCGCCGAGTTCTGCGATAGGCGTGGCTCCCCATTGCACACACTTCTTGCACCCCTCGATGCTGAAGAACTCGTTGACACTGCCGCACGCCCCGCGATCAATCTTGTCGAGTTGGTGCTTGCCCGAGACAATGACCAGTCTGGGACGGGAATGCTGAATCACATAAGCAACCTGAGCCGGGCGATGCCCCGCAAAGACCGGGACTGTAATCGCCCCGATGATCATGGTCGCGAGTTCAAGGATGTACATCCATGCGGAGTTTTCACAGACGAAACAAATCCTGTCACCCGGCCGGATACCTCGCGCAATGAGGTGAGCCGCGACACGGAAAATGCGGTCTCTGAACTCGGTCCAGCTCATGACGACCTCGGTCTCCCCGTCGAGGTACCGCAAGTACGGCTTCTCACCCCATCGCTCGGCGCGATCAACAAGCACGATGCCGAGTGAGTCTTCATACTCACCAAGTGCGATCGTGTTGGTGTGCTCCTCACCGACTCGCTGGATGCCGATACTCTCATCGAGCCCGTGCGGCGTCGATTGGCAATAGGCCAGGCATGAATCCCGAAGTAAAGTCCGTGTGCGTTGGAACTGGAGATCGGTGGGAACAAACTGCTCGGTGGCCAAGTTAACTAGGCCCGAGCGGTGCTGTAACAGGTGAGAGGCTGCCAGGTAGACAATGTTGTTTGCGAGCTCCTTGATATGCGAGCCCCCGACACGCCCACCGACGCGAGCCGCGATCTCATGCACAACCCCACGCTCTATGCGTAAGCCGATGAGCCGATGAGCCGCGGCCTCGACCTCTTTGCACACCGGGAAGGGGGAGCGGATCATCTCGAGCTTGCTTCGGACGATCTGCTCGTCCTCGACATTGATGCATATCTCGAGTTTGATGAGGTGGTGACTGTCGAGCATCGTACCGATGCACACCAGTTCCTCCTTGCCCAGCTCGTAGAGCTCGATATTGATGTTGCGTTGCGACATGAGCTTCATGGATGCATACCCTCCGTTGGCTTTTTCTGCATCTCGGTGCCTTAAACGGATGGCGCGGGCCATGGACTCCTGCACCCGATGCTCGAGCAACTCAAAGAGAGATTCCTCCCTCTTCAAGCCTGCCTGCCGGGCATAACGGCGAAGCGGGGTAAGGAGCCACTCCTCGGTGGGCATCAGACGGACACTCTTGAGGTCATGATCGAGCGCGTCCCGGAATGTCTTGAGAGAGCTGGTGATGTGGCCAGCCGATTTGCGGATGATCGCCTGCCCACCTGCCCACACGCTGTCATAGGCATCTTCAGCCGTGTATGCGCCGCACCAGCGCCCCACCTCGAAGACCGCACGCGTGATCTCATCAACAAACTCTCGCTTGGACGGGTCTGCGCAGAGATCACCCATGCGCAGGTCGTTGAGCGAACCGTCGGGATTCACCACATGGATCAGCCCGCCTACATTGAGCACAATCGAGATCATCGCCTTGTCAAACTCGATCCGTGCACCTGTCGCATCCGCGATATTCTCGCATGGATAGTCTCGCTCCGAGAGGATCGAGATGATCCGATCGCGCTCGGCATCCCCCCCGCCCGCACAGATGATCCGGCCCTTGCCCTCGATGACATAGACTGCCTCGGTGCCAGTACCTCGCCTTGTCCCCGCTTGCAAAGCCACGCCTCGTACAACGCGATCGCACACTGCACGGATCATGTCGTCAGCCAACTGAGGAAGCCGACCTGGCAGAACAGATTCACGAATCTGATTTCTGAATGTCTGCATCATCTCCTCAAAGATGATGCCGTTTGGAAGCATGAGCAAGATCGGCAGATTTTCCCGCACATCCTGAGGAGTGCGTAACCTCTCCTGCTCTGCAAGGTGCTCAAGAAACTTCGTAACATGCAGTGTGGCCGATGAAAGCTGCGCAGGATTGCAGCAGACCATCTGCAACTCCGGCACACCGTTGAGCGTCTCGGCTTCGAGCAGATTTGAGAAGATCCTGCCCTTGAGACCGAGCGTGTGGACCTCGCCGTTATCCTCGATGAGCAGCGATCGTTTCGCCTTGAGTTGCCGCGTGATGCCCCCGCCGCCGCGCCCGATAAAGCACTCGGCCTTGGTGTGCCAGAGGAATGCCACACCCAGTGACCCGGGGGGATGAACGCCGATCTCACCTCTGTTCAGCACGCAACACCCCCTCCGCCGATGGGCGGTGCATGTGGAGTCGTGATGGTACCGTGCAGCGTATGCATGTGTTTAAAACCTCAGGGAATCACGATCGTTCGAAGCGAGATGCCCTCCTTCATCAGATCAAACGCCTTCTCGATCTCATCGAGCCCGACACGGTGTGTGACGATCCGAGAGAGATCGATGTTTCCCTGGGCGACCATGCGGATGAGCGGCACATATTCACCCGGCGGACATCCCAGTGACCCGGTGATCTCCAACTCTTTGAACATAATCTTGCCGGGGACGATCGAGATTTTTTCGTGGGTATAACCGACGACGCACAGCCGTCCACCGATGCGGACACTCTCAAGCGCCTCCTCGATCGTGCGAGGATTACCGATCACCTCGATGGCGATATCCGCCCCACCACCGGTGAGCTTCTTGACCTCTTTGCTGACGCGCTCGACGCTCGATGCGTCGATCGTCGCGGCTGCACCGAACTCTCTTGCCCA
>JAJRZG010000012.1 GCA_024275365.1 Planctomycetota bacterium
AGGTCTCGGCCTCGGCGTTCACCCCGGACGACAGTGCCCGCGAGGCGGTGCGGCCGGCCGAGGACATTCCAGGCATCCCGAACCCGGCCATGCTCGATGAGCCAGCGGGTGATGGTGCTCGACGCGGTGACGATCGTGTGGTCGCAAAGGGCAGTGGCGAGCACGGGAACAGCCTCGACCGCAAAGCCACGCTCGTTGCCCAGGGCACGGAGAGTTTCCATAGAGCCCTCGCGGTTGTTGCCGAAGTGGAAGTCGGGGCCTTCGACAAAGGCGATCGGGTTGTATCTTTCATTGACCCACTCGATGAAGTCCGCAGGGGAGAGGGCAAGGAGTTGGTTAGTTGGTTCGAGGGGGTGGACCGCATCGGCTCCGACTTGGCCGAGCAGTTCAGCCCGGCGGTCGAAGGTGGTCAGGGCAGCCGGGGCCTGGCCGGGGCTCAGGACGGATCGCGGGTGCGGGTTGAAGGAGAGGACGACCACGCCGCCGGGGGCGTTGAGGGTGTGGGCGAGTTCGCGGGCGCGGCTGATAAGCGCGGCATGTCCGATATGGACGCCGTCGAAGTTGCCGACGGTGATGACGCAGGGAGGGGGGCGCACAGGAGGAGAGGGTAGGCCCCCAGCGGGGGGGGGTTGAAGTGGAGATGAGGGTGATCGGGAGTGGTTCATCGAGGCTCGGTGGGCGAGGGGCTGCACCTATAGTTGTCGCCCGTTGTGGAGAGGCCCGGAGGCCGATCCGTGCGGCTGCTGCACCTGTATATTGCAAGGACCATGACATGGCGATCTTTTCTCGCAAGCCCAAGGCCCCGACCGCTGTTGCTCCGTTGCCGACCGGCACGGGGCTTGAAGACCGTACCGCTGCGATCGGGCGGACGATGCTGGAGAAGGCGCGGGGGCACAAGTCGGGCCTGCTCAGCGCGAAGTTCTATTCGGACAAACTGATGGACTGGTCGATGAAGGACCCGGACTTCAAGGTGCAGATGTTCCGGTTTGTCGATGCCTTCCCGATGTTCCGGACGCCGGAGTCGATCCACGAGCATCTGGTCGATTACCTGACGCAGCCGGGGGTGAAGGTGCCGCCGGGGATGGACCTTGGGCTCAAAGCGGGGGGGGTTGCCAAGGGGCTGCTCGCCTCGACGATCTCGGGGCAGATCAAGGGCATGGGCTCGAAGTTTATTGCGGGGACGGACGCAGCCGACGCGCTGCCGGGTCTTCGCGGGCTGTGGAACGAGGGGATCGCCTTTAGTGTTGACCTGCTGGGCGAGGCGTGCGTCTCGGATGCGGAGGCGGATGCGTATCGGGACAAGTACCTTGATTTGATCAACAACCTGCCAGCCGAGGTCGAGGCATGGAAAGCCGATCCGCGGCTGGAGAGCGACCACCTCGGCGGGATTCCTCGGACGAATGTCTCGATCAAGATCAGCTCGCTGAGCGCGAAGTGTGACCCAGTGGATACCGAAGGGGCGATCGCGGATTTGATGACGCGGATCGTGCCGATCCTTGAAGCGGCCAAAGCCAGGGGCGTGCTGATTAACTTTGATATGGAGCAGTTTTCGCTCAAGGATTTGACACTTGAGTTGTTCATGCGTTGCTGTGAGCAGGTGGACTTCCAGGCTGGGCTTGCGATGCAGGCGTACCTCAAGAGCGGCGTTGCTGACGCGAGGCTGATCTGCGAGTGGGCCAAACACACCGGTCGCGTCGTGACGGTGCGGCTGGTCAAGGGGGCGTATTGGGATTATGAAACGATCCATGCGGAAGAGATGGGCTGGCCCTGCCCGGTGTGGAATGAGAAGTGGCTGAGTGACAAGTGTTTCGAGGACATGACCGATGTCTTCCTCGACCACTGCCCAAAGGCTGGTACCAGTGGGGTGGGTGTCTCGCCCGCCAACAACAGTGGGGTGGGCGTCCCGCCCGCCACGGCTCTTGGTCCTACTTACCTGGCTGCGGGTTCCGGCGGCATCAAGCTCGCGTTGGGCTCGCACAATGTCCGTTCGATCGCCCACGCGGTCGCAGGGTTAGAGGAGCGGGGGTTGCCGCGAGAGGCGATGGAGCTCCAGATGCTCCACGGCATGGCCGACCAGCTCAAGCACGCCGCAGCCGAGATGGACCTGCGGGTACGCGAGTATGTGCCGGTGGGAGAGATGATCCCCGGGATGGCCTACCTCGTACGGCGGCTGCTCGAGAACACCTCGAACGAGTCGTGGCTGCGGGCGGGGTTTATGGATAACGCCGACGAGTCGGTGCTCCTGGCCCCCCCCGCACGCAAGCCCGGCGAAGAGGAGAAGCAGGACCTCGTGCTCAGTGCAGCAGCACGGCACAAGCTCTCGGTCGCCCACCCCGATATCGGCGACGGCAAGCCGTTCACCAACGAACCGATGCGAGACTTTTCGCAGGCCGAGCAACGGAAGACATTTGCCGAGGCGATCGCCCGGGCGCAGGTGCCGCAGGGCGAGGTGCTACTCGATGCTGCGCAGGCGGGGGCGAAGCTTGACACAGCACACGCAGCCTTCCCGCGATGGCGGTACACGCCGCAGATTGAGCGGTCGGGGGCGCTCGTGCGTGCAGCCGCGGCACTGCACAACCGGCGCGATGAGCTGTCGGGCGTGATGATCAAAGAGGCGGGCAAGACCTGGGCCGAGGCCGACGCGGATATCTGCGAGGCGATCGACTTTTGCGAGTATTACGC
>JAJRZG010000158.1 GCA_024275365.1 Planctomycetota bacterium
AGTTGAAACGGTGATGTTCATGCTCAAGCAACATCAGGGTGCCGGTATCAGCGCGCGTACAAAGGGCACCCGCCAACGCGAGATGGCCCTGATGGCCATCACCCACAACATCATGATCGTTCTGCCCGAAGAGCTTTTCTATAGGGCATGTCTGACACCTTATTCTTTGACACCTTATTCTTAGAACCGCAGCTGGAAGCGGGCGAAGAGGGAATCGCCGCCGGCATTGTCGGGGAGGGCACCGCCTGCGGAGGTTTGCAGGAGTTCGTACCCGAACTGGAGCCCGGCGTGGGGCGAGAGATCGAACCCGGCTTCAGCAGAGAGCACAAACGCGCGGCTGCGGTCGGTAAACAAACGGCGAGACCCGACACCCGCGAGCGTGAAGCCATCAACGAGTTCCCAACTCAGCACCTCTTGACCAGGCGTGAGGGGTGTGAGTTGCCCGGCATCCTGGCTGTAGACGCTGCGTGTCCACCGATCGGCGTATGTGCGAAAGCGTGGCTGGTTGTCAAGTAAAGTCAGGGAACGCGGTGTATTGAGTTCGGTGGCGTGTTCGGTTGTTTCGCGTGGGGTCCAGACATCGAGCATCCATGTGTCGGCTTGGGGCTGTTGGGCATCGCCGGGTGGTTGCGTATCGAGGACGAGTGTCAGGGATGAGGCTAAGAAGGTGGGGGCATCTTCTGTCAGTTCAAGGGGGCCGAGTGTGTAGCTGAACGCTGCTTGGTAGATATGCTGTTTGTCTGGCACCTTCAGTGTCTCGGTGGGTGTGTCTTGCGCCTGAGTTGCAAGGTTTGAGAAGGTCAGGCATGCAAGCAGGCAGATCGAGTGAGTATGGCCAAACCGTTGTGACGGGCGTGCAAGACACCCACCCCACTGTGCTGCGATGCACTGAGCGCGCGCACACAAGGCCCGTGTGGGCCTTGTGAGGGGTTGCGTGGTGATGTCTTGAGACATCTCGAGTGCGTTCCATTTCCGTGCCGATGTTTGTGCAATCACCGAAAGGGAATGGTACCAGCCTGGACGGGTCAATGTTCCCGATTAGCGCTCGATGCCGGTGACACCAGCCTTGATGGCGATACGAGCCAGTTCGACACGGTTTGTGATTGCAAGCTTGTTGCCAAGCGAGACGCGGTGCCATTCGACGGTCTTGGTGCTCCTGCCGAGTGTCGAGGCGATATCGGCGGTCGAGAGCCCCCGTCCGATATGGAAAAGAACTTCTCGTTCGCGTGCGGTGAGCTTGCCGATCACACCCTCGTCGTCGGTTTTGGCGCGGACATAGTTGTCGGTCTCGGGGCGGGGCTCTTCGACTGCGATGGTGCGGATGGTCTCGAGCACGCGGTGTTCGTTGGGCGATTCGCCATGCACCGGGCGGACTGTGGTCCTGGTGAGGCGGCCGGCGAGCATGCCATCGATGATCATCGGCTCACCGGTTTCGAGCACCTTGCGTGCGCAGGCGAGGCGTTCCTCAGCGATTGCTGCGGGCATGATGTCGTGGATTGCCAGTGAGGCCAGATTTTCTGTGGAGCCGTTCTGGAGCAGGTTGCTTGCAGCTGTGTTGGCGCATGTGATGCGACCCTTGCTGTCATAGACGACGACCGCGCATCCCGAATCGGCGGTGAGCGCCGACCAGAGAAGGTCGCAGTTCTCGTTGGCATCATCGGGAGTTTTGGTCAACAGTTCGCGGGCGGTACATGCTGTCGTTGGGTGTGCCATATTTCTCTCCTGGCTCCCTCGTTGGTTGTTGCACTTGGGCCTTGTGGGGAGTCAAGACCCAAGAGTGTTCGAACTTCTTGAACTCATCAAATCCTCTTCAGCGGAAAAATCAAGTACTAATCCCAGATGTATTCGAGATTAGGTGTGTATTCGTGCATGGTTCTCATTGGAGTATACAGGGTTTCGTGTCGTCATGGAACACTGTAGTTTCACCAAATCCGCCTCCGCCGGGAGTTTGTACAGAAAGGACAGAGCCTTTGGGAGCCTGGAGAGTTTCTGTGGTGAGTTGTCGTTGTGTGTGTGGTCCGAGAATGAGCGTTGCGGTTCCGGGTTTGCTCTTCTTGCCGCCGGAAATACCTCGCGGCGATCCGACACGACCTGTGAGTAGACATACGCAAGTGTCGGCGAAAAAACGGTAGTGTCGGTCGAGTCCATCACCGCCATGGAATGCACCCTCTCCGCCTTAGCCTTGTCTCACAGCTGATCGTTCGAGCCTGACGGGGTATCGGTATTCGAGGGTTTCCGGGTCTGTCAGTGCGGTGTTTGTCATATGCGTATGGACCGCCGATTCGCCGGGGAAATCGGGGCTGCCGCCACATCCCCCGCCGAGGGTTTCGTAAAAACCGAACGAATCGTTACCGAACACAACATTGTTCATGGTGCCTTGGCTCTGGGCGCAGAGGCCGAGGGCGGTGAGCATGGTTTCGACGAGGAGTTGGCTGATTTCGACATTGCCACCGGCGACAGCGGGGGAGGCGTCCACCCCACTGGAGCCCGAGGCGGGTGGG
>JAJRZG010000159.1 GCA_024275365.1 Planctomycetota bacterium
ACGCGAACCCACAGACATCGAGCTCGAAACCCTGGCGCAAACCTGGAGCGAGCACTGCGTCCACAAAACGCTCAAAAGCACGATCAGGTATTCGCGAGCACCCCAAAGCCCAGGGATCATCATCCCTGGGCTTGATGCGCCCCGAGATGTCTCGCGCCCGGGTCACTCGTTCAACGACGACGGATCCATAACTATCGACAACCTCCTCAAACGCACCGTTGCTGCAGCGACCTTCGAACTGATCGACGAGGGAATCGACTGGACGCTCAGTGTCTTCAAGGACAACGCGGGCATTATCGCCTTTGACGACGACCACGCGCTGTGCATCAAGGTCGAGACGCACAACCACCCCTCCGCCCTCGAGCCTTATGGCGGGGCAGCCACCGGCATCGGCGGATGCATCCGCGACATCATCGGCACCGGGCTTGCTGCCAAGCCCATCGCCAACACGGATGTGTTTTGTGTCGCCCACCCCGATCTTGCCGAAGTCCCCACCGGCTGTCTGCCGCCCAAACGCATCCTGACCGAGATCGTCGCGGGCGTCCGCGACTATGGCAACCGGATGGGTATCCCCACGCTCAACGGGGCTGTCGCCTTCGATAATCGCTTTGTCGGCAACCCGCTCGTCTTCTGTGGCTGTATCGGCATCATGCCCCGCGATCTGGTCGAGGGGGACGCGGCTCCCGGCGATCTGATCGTCGCGCTCGGCGGGCGCACCGGGCGCGATGGCATCCACGGCGCGACCTTCAGCAGTGCCGAGCTGACCGACACCCATGCTGACGAGTTCAGCCACGCGGTCCAAATCGGCAACGCCATCGAAGAAAAACGCACGCTCGATGCGATCCTGCGTGCGCGCGATGCGGGCGATGCCCCCTTGTTCCGGGCGATTACCGACTGCGGTGCCGGCGGCTTCAGCTCGGCTGTCGGCGAGATGGGCGAGCACATCGGCGCAGAAGTCCACCTCGACCGCGCCCCGCTCAAGTACGACGGCCTCTCGTATACCGAGATCTGGATCAGCGAAGCCCAGGAACGGATGGTGCTGGCGGTGCCGAAAGAAAACCTCGATGCACTCAAGGCGATCTGCGATGAGGAGCATGTCGAGCTGGCCGTCCTCGGCACCTTCGGCACGCCCGGCGCAGAACTCATCCTCAACTACCAGGGTACCGAAGTCGGCCGACTCCCCATGAAGTTTCTTCACGAGGGCTTGCCACAACCCACCCGCAAGGCGGTCTGGTCAACCCCGTGGGACCGCCTTCCAGGCGGTGCGCAGGTCTTTCGTACAAGCGAGAAAAATGAGTCTGTGCCACTGGCGGCTTGTCCCCCAGTGCCGACCGAACCAACACGGGCAGACAAGCTGCCCGTGGCACCAACACCCTCAACCGCCGAAACCCTCCTCGCCCTCCTCGCACACCCCGACATCGCAAGCAAGCACTGGATCATCCGCCAATACGACCACGAGGTGCAGGGCAACACCATCCTCCGCCCCCTCGTCGGCCCGGGTGGGCGCGGTCCGGGTGATGCCAGCGTCATCGAGCCCGTGCCCGGCACCGGGCGTGGGCTTGCGATCGGCTGCGGCCTTGCAACCGGCATGGGCGACCCGCAAATCGGCGGCGACCCCTACCTCGCGGCCATCGCCGGTATCGACGAGTGCGTGCGCAACCTTGTCTGCGTCGGTACCGACCCCGACCGCATCGCCATCCTCGACAACTTCTGCTGGCCGAGTTGTACCAAGCCCGAAAACCTCGGCTCCCTTGTGCGCGCAGCCGTGGGGTGCTACAACGGGGCCAAGGCCTACCGCACCCCCTTCGTCAGCGGCAAGGACTCGCTCAACAACCAGTTCACGATCCCCGGCGAAGAGGGTGCCGACAGCCGCACGATCGAGATCCCCCCCACCCTGCTCATCACCGGCATGGGGATCGTGCATGACCTCGACCGGTGCATCACGATGGATGCCAAACGCGCCGGGAATGTGCTCGTGCTTGTAGGCGAAACCACCGACACAGTCGGTGGCTCGCACTACGCCCAACTCTTCCACACTGCGAGCAAACAACACTCCACCGACATGCCCTCGTTCGATCCGATCACCGGCGCACAAACCGCCCGGGCTGTCGCGGCCTGCCTCGCAGCGGGGCTCGTCGCTAGTGCCCACGACTGCTCCGATGGCGGGCTCGCGGTCGCCATCGCCGAGATGCTCATCGGGGGGCACTCTGCACAGAGCCCCATCGGCGCGCAGCTCACCGATCCACCGGCTGCCATCCACCCCACCGCGTGGCTCTTTGCAGAAAACCCGGGCAGGTATGTGCTCGAAGTCCCGTCGCTCAAGGTCGATCAACTCCGCGAAGTCCTTGCAAAGCACGCAATGGGTGTGAGTGTCCATCAAGTCGGCGTGCTCAACAGTTCAGGCCGACTCGGCTGCACAGCCCTCCGGCTCGACGCGAGCATTGAAGACCTTACCACCGCCTGGCGTGACACCTTGGACTGGTAGCCTCTCCCTCTTTTTATTTTCCTCCTTGACAAACGCCAGCAAGTGTGTTCTACTCATTGTCCCGGCGTACGCCACGGGCCTGCCCCCGCAGCCGCAGCAAGATTTCTTGCGCAGCGTGCTTGGCAGGTGAATGGAGGACACACATGCAGCATCGACCCAGCCGCGTTGTCCTCGCCCACCGAGACAGGGTGTGCGTGGACCCTTTGGAGCCACGACTTGTCTTTGACACCGGCTACTTTGCCGCGGGGATCCAGTACGACGATCCCGGCCTCTCGATCTTCAACGAGTTCGGTGACTACGACGAGATCACGGGCAACATCATCTCCGGGACAAGAGAAGACTCGGTGGCTGGGTCCAACGGGTCGCCCTGGGCGGGGTTTGACTTCGGCGGCAGTGCCGAGTTGTTTCAGAGCAGCCTGCGATTCAACGGCACCGATGCTCTTGAGAGGCGCGTCACGGTCGGGTTTGGAGAAACCCCGCTTGGATTCTCGGTCGCATACAGCGGTCCCTTCGCCTTCTACAGACCACCGGTGCAAATCAGCTTTCTGCTGAACCAGGCGACCGACCTGAGCGAGGGGAGCGGGGGCCGCGATGGCTCGTTCTTCTTCAATGAGGGCACATACAATACAGCCAACGGCGATTGGGGCTTCAACAACGGCACAAGCTCCATCTCCGGGCTCGATGTCAACGGCACGAGGACAGGCAAATCGGGCGATGAGTCCTTCTCGCTGCAACTCGACCCCAACGCGATCTTCCGGGACGGCTCCACGCTCTTTGCAGACAGTCCGGCTGTCGCCTTCTACGGCGACAATCTTGGCGTCTCGCTCCAGACCGACCTGGATGGCTCGGACGGCTTCCAACGCTACGCACTCGGGATCAAAACCGAACCCGGCACCAGTTTCACGACGGATGACTTCGCCGGTGATGTCTATGCACTTTCCCTGACCGGCTCACCCACACTGCGCACTCTGATCGGCGGCGGTGCGAGTGGATCTGAGCCGTTCACTTACACCAGCGCACTTGAGTTCACCGACGGCAATACCTTCCGCATGTATGATCTTCTCGAGTATTACACACGAGAGAGGTACAGGGCTACTCACCTCTTCAAGGGCACCTACACAATCATCGGCGACGAGGTCCGCCTCACCTCGTTTGACGGTTCCCGATCGATCGACCTGAAGTTTCGCAGCGACCTGAGCCTCTCACTGGGTGTCAAGTACAATGTTAATGACACCGACCAGTTCATCTTCGGCGGCGGCCCCAGAATCCTCGATGGCAATCCGGGTGACTTCATCGCCCTCAATGGCGACGAGGACCCCGCCCCTGACACCTTCGCCGATGCCACCATCGTCAACGGCACCGATGGCACCCGGTATGTCATCACCAAAGCCGCCAACGGACAGGAAACCCGTTTTAACCTCTCGGAGATTACGGGGCTCAACCTCTCCGGCGCAGGTCTTGCCGCGTGGGCGCAGACCGCTGGCAGATCGATCGGTGTCTTTGCCGTCACAAGCGATGCGGTTCGCTATATCGTACGCCAGACGGACGGCAACTGGATGGCGACACCGATCACAACCACGCCCGCAGAGATACTCGCGACCACCCCCAGCCTCGCGCTGCTCCCAAGGGGGGACATCACCCTCGGCGGGTTCAATGCCGACGGCGATCTGCTTCGATTCGACTTTGAGCGCGATCTTTGGACAGTTGAGGTCATCGAGACCGCACCCACACCGGACAGCACCCCAGGCACACCAACCGACAACACAAGCCTGCTCGTCACCCCCTGGAGTGGATGGCACCTGTTCTACATCGATTCGACACAGAGCCTCCGCGCCGCCTGGACCACTCCCATGCTCAACACCTATTACGACAACAACCTCTCCCAGCGGGCCGGACTCCCCCAAGTCGATGGGATGGCTGTCCACGCAACCGTCACCGACCAAGCCGAGATACATGTCGGCCTGATCGATCAGGGCAAACTCAACACCCTCTCCTGGAACCCCTCACTGGACGGCAGGTGGAACAACTCCGCCTTCGAGGAGACCTTCGGTGCAGGTGCTTCCGGGTTGAGCCCCTCTTTCGTCGCGACCCACTTTGATTTCCGTACCGGCGATCTCTACATCTTCGCCATGCCACAGAGTGGAGAAGACATCATCCTCTTCGTCAAACCCGCGCAAGGAGCATGGGCACGCCACTCGGTCGCCACCGATCTTCAACTCGCAGACTACACCATCCCCCAGCCCGACACGATCCTCATCACAGGGCACCCCGCACCGTTCGAGGGCGGGTTCGATCTTCGCGGCAGCTTCCTCGGGCTCGGCGATCTCCCCATCCTCTCCCGCCTCTTCACTACACGCCCCAGTCAGCAGCAAACCCAAAGCCTGCTCATACACCTGACCCCCTCCCTCGTAGAGCCCACCGACGACACATAGCACACTCCCCCCACCCACACTATCCGCGCGCGACAACGCCCGCGAGAACATCGCGGGCGTTGTGCCCCTCCCACTCCTCCGTCGTGTCAGCTTCTCCGGCGACGGGTGCCCAGAAGAAGCATCAATCCACCAGCAGAGAGCGTCGCCGGCGCGGGCACCACGCTGTAGCGCACCGTGATGTTGTCAATGCCCCACGATTCGTCGCTCATGCTCTGGAGCCCGATACCCTGAAAGCTCAGATTGAATGTCTCAGCACTCTCAGGAATCTCAAAGCTCAGCGTGATATCCCGGTAGATCGAGTCTGCCCAGTGGGGTGCGAAACCGATGGGTTCCGGCCCAACATCCGGCCTCCGGAAGCTCTGCCCTTCGTGCGTGTTGGCAAAGGTCTCGGAGAAAAGCGTCTCACCGTTCCGCTGCACCTCAAAGGTGTCCGGCCCATAGCCCTCGTAGTTGCCGTCCCACGAGTCGATCGCGTAGAAGTCAAACTCAAGCGTGTAGACGATATACTGCGACCCGCCGCCCCCACCGCCGCCCCCGTCACCACCATCGTTGCCCCCGCCACTGTCGCCACTGTCGTTCCCACTGCCCCCACCCTTACCCCCCGGGTTCGGCGCGGCTGCCAGCGTGAGGACTGACGCATCATTTGTGTAGCGCCCATTAAACTGCGTGAATGAGCCCTCACGAGTCAGCACACTGTTGGTGCTCCATTCGCTGCCCAACGGCCCCACCTCGAAGTTGTTCTCATACAGAATCTCATCGGCCTGCGCGAGCCCCGTAAGGCTCAGCACAGCAAGAACACCGGTCATGCAGAAAAGGTTGCGTGTCATCGTTCTCTCCTTGTCTTCTGTTGTCATCGCGCAACCTGTGGCGAGCTCTTACTCAACAACATCCACAACGCACGCGATGCGATAGAGGTACGCCTGCCGGTTCTGGGCAGACTCCATCAAGATGCACCACAATGTGCAAGAACCCAGCCGTGTGGCTCAACTGCGTGTTTGTGGAGGTGTGCTGTGTCGTGCAGGGAATTGGGGTAAGGCTCAGAGCCGACTACTCGGACCTTCTGTCGTGTGCAGCAACAACACTGGCAGTGGAGTGGGTGTCCCCGCCCGCCTTCCTCAGTAGGGTGGGCGTCCTCGCTCACCTTCCTCAGTAGGGTGGGCATCCCCGCCCGCCTTCAGATGTAGTGACCTCTTCCTCTCAAATATCAGACAAAGCACCTGCACCACACCCCTTTGTGCATGTGACCTCTCGCCCAGTGCTACGATGAAGGCTCTCGGCCCTCGGTGCCGAACCCCTGAGCCCGAACCATCACCAACCACTCGCCTGGATGCCACGCCCCCCGTGGCTCCAGGCCGACCAATATGAGACCAGCCGCATGACCGCCCCAAAGGCC
>JAJRZG010000160.1 GCA_024275365.1 Planctomycetota bacterium
AGGGCGGATATCGTGAGGCAACGGCCCAACCGCCTCGTGCAGGCGGCCGGCGAGAGGGTCGTCCTCCGGGGTGCCATCGACGACGAGGAAGCGGGCTGCCCGTGGGCCGGCGTGATCGTGCTGCACCGCGAGACTGATGACGCTCGAGGCGAGCATCGCGGCGGCCGTCTCGGACCGTTGCCCGACGATCAGCAGGTTGGCCCCGCCCCGGCGGCGCATGATGGCGCTCGTCGGGTCTTTGATCGAGACCGGATCGCCGAGGAAGGCGCGGGGGGCGATCGGCCGGGCATGCTCGCGGGCCACACGGCGGAGCTGGCGGTTGCGGGCAAGGTCGGCCGCGGCATTGCCCTCGAAAAAGACCGGCTCCTCAAACGAAATCCGGTGCTTGGCCGCGAGGGTTTCAAGGCGCTTGAGCACGCGGTCGCGTTGCTCATCGGAGAGCCACGCGACCTGGAAGGGGTTGTTGCCCTCGACGAGCCCGTTGGCGTCGTTATATATCGCCTCGCCCGGGCGGGAGAGCAACCGGGCGGCCGCATTGTCCTCACTCAAGATAAGATAACTGTCAGTCTCAGAACACTTGAGCGCAATCCGTACGGCCATCTGCCCGACCGTCGAACGGGCGAGGCTGTACGCGCCGCTGAGCGTCTGGCTCGCCAGCAGCACATGGATCCCAAACGCCCGACCCTGGCGCACAAGACGATCAAGCAGGAGTGAGGCATCCTGCGCCACCCGGTCGTCTTCGACAAAAAACTCCTGGAACTCGTCGATGATGAGGATCGAGCGGGGCATCGGCTCGTCGGGAAACCGCTCACGGAACTGGGCGAGCGACTGCACGCCGTGCTCGCGGTAGAGATCGCCCCGGCGGCGGAGCTCGGTGTCGAGCCGTTGGAGGATGCTGAGCCCGAACTCGCGGTCGGACTCGATGGCAACAGCTCGGATGTGAGGGAGCAGGCCGCTGGCGTAGGGCTTGAACTCGACACCCTTCTTGAAGTCGACGAGATAGAACTCGACCTCGCTGGGGGCGTGCCAGAGCATGGCGGCCGTGGTGAGGATGTGGAGCATCGTGGACTTGCCAGAGCCCGTCTTACCCGCGATCAGAACATGCTGACTCGTGCCCCGGCCGAGGCGGAGCTCCTGGGCTTTGGTCGCCCCGGCGCGGCCGATGGGGATGCGCAGCTCCTCGGCACACGACCGCGACCAGATGCTCTCTGCCGGCGGCTCGGCGATGCGGTAGCTCACCTCGACGCGGTCGGCGTTCTGCGCCTCCTCTCCGACACGGGTCAGCAACGCAGCCGACTCCGCCTCGCTCGGGGCGGGGTCGGGCGTGAAGGTGAGGTCTTTGAGGATGGGGCTCGCCAGACGGAACGAGTTGCCCGGCTGCCCTTGCAGCACGATGGCCCGGGTACGAAGCTCGCGGAGATCGACCTCGGGGGGGAGCTTGCCGGCGGGGTCTGCGAGCATGATGACAAAGACGCCGCAACGGGCACCGGCGTCGATGATCGAAGCGAGCCGGGCTGCTGCATCTTCGGTGAAGTTGGCGGGGAAGTCGGCGATGACAAGATAGCGATACGGCTCGGCAATCTCGCCGGCGATGCGGTTGTACTCGTCGATCGAGGCGTAGTCGTCGCGGAGGTATTTCTGGATCACATTCTCGATATGCTCGGTAAGGTCGGCGAGGCGTTGCTCCATATGCCGGGACTCGGTCCAGATGCGTGCGCCGACGAGGCTGTCGTCAAAGTCGGCAAGCCGCATGAGGCCGGCGAACGATCGCCCGCGTCCAATGGGGTCGAAGATCGTGAGCTTGGCCCGGCCGGGGGGCGTGGCGATGAGCAGCCGAAGGAGGATCGTCTGGACCAGGCGGATGGCATCATCGCGGCCGAGGGAGTCGCACTCGACCAAAAGCGAGCCCCGGTGCGCGACATCGAGCATGATGGGGAGTGTGAGGGTGTCGGGGGTGAGGCTGCGGAGGACGGGATCGGCAGGAAGGGCAGGGGCGAGGGGCTGGCTGTTGTTGTCGGTGGATGAGTTAGGCGAGGCTTTGGGCGTGAGGTCGGCGAGGGGGACAACGACCTGCCCGATGCGAGTGGCGACAGGGAGTTGGTGGTCAAAACGCCACGAACCATCGAGGCGTTGGGACCATGCGGGGCAGGCGTGAGCGGCTTGATTGGCGATGTCTGAGAGCTGGTCGCGGAGGAGCTGCATGTGGGCGGTCCAGGCGGCAGCGGACTCTGTGAGGGCGGCGGTGTGGGCGGCCTTGGCTTGGCTGAGGGTGTCGGCGTGCTCTTGATCGGCGGCGGTGGTTTTTTCGGCGTGAGTAGCGTGGGCGTGGTCACGGTATTCGGTGATTATGCGAAGTGCATCGGCCCGGTCGGCTGCGTCTTTGCTCGTGAGAGTGTCGAGTGCGTGCTGGCTGTCGCGGGCGAGGAGGTCTGTGAGCTCGGCGTATTCAGTGTCGAGGGATGCGCGGGTCTGGGCTGCCTTGGCTTTGGCGTGTGCCACCTCGGTCGCGCATTGTGTGTTGAGAGCATCGAGAGCCTCGTCGCGCTCGCGTTCGCCTCGATCGCGGGTGGCGGCAGCAGCGGCGCGAGCGCATGAGAGATGTGAGTAAAACTCCTTAAGGGCTGCGCGGTAGCGGCGGTGCGCAGCACGGCGAAGCGGGATAAGCAAGGCAATAGTGAGAATGAGCGCACCAGCACCCGCAGCGGTTGCGGGCTGCCAGGTAGCCCAACCGGTTGCAAAGCCCACGCCGACGACGGTGGCGGCGACGGTGAAGGGGACAACGAAGATTGCAAGACCTGACCGGAAGAAGGCAGGGAGGGGGAGGCGGTCGAGGGCGTGGGCGAGGTGCTGGACATTGTCTCGGAGTGTGTCGAAGGTGTCGGGGTCGTCGGGGGTGTTGGGGGTAGTGGGGGTTGGAAGAGGGGGCTCACACGAAGGCGCAGAGGCGCAGAGGTCTTCCCTCGCTGGCTCGTTTGGCTCTCTCGGAGTGGAGGGGCACTGGCTCGAAGCCGATCCCACGGGGGAGGGGAACACCTTGGGCCAGAGGGAGGCGACGAAGGCTTCGGACTCGGAGAGGGATTTGAGGCCGGAGTCGAGGCGGGTCGTGAGGTTGTGGAAGTCTTGCGCGGGCTTGGGCTTGCTGCTCTCGAGGACGGTCTCGGCAAGCCAAACTCCCTCACGGCAGTCCAGCTCGATGCGTTCGGCACGGCGGCCATAGCGTTCGGCTTGGGCGGCGCGGGTGGTGTCGCGGTCTGTGATGAGTTGTGCCTTGCGCTCGGTGAGCTGGGTGTCGAGCTGCTCGATCGCTTCGGCGAGCTGGGAGTCTGCCTTGGCGAGTCGGCGTTTAAGTTCTTTGTCGGCGGTCGCGGTTGTTGCGTTGTGCTCTTTGTTGGCGGCTGCTGTGAGTTCTGTGAGAGTGCTCTCTGCCTCGGCGGTGCGCTCGGCATACGAGGCAAGGAAGGTGCGGAGGTGCTCGATGATCGCCTCTTCACGGCCGAACAAACCTGTGGAGGTCTTGGTTGCGCGCGGTGGCACACTATGCGTGTGGTGTCGGGGGGATGGGGGTTGTGGGGGTTGGGGTTTGGGTTCAGTCATCCGTTCGATAGCTCCGCTCTACCGATACCGCTCGGGGTGCTTGCCGGTTGCGTGGTGTCGTAGGGTATGCGAAATCTCCGTGAGACCACGAGAGCAGGCACGAGGCACAGAGGATCGCCCCGGAGGGACGAAGGGGAGGACGGTGGCTACTCGCATGCGCGTCGGGCGGCGGCTGCGGTTTCGGCAAGGCGTTCCATCGCTTCGCTCGCGTGGCGGATCTGGCCTTCGAGCGGCTGGATATACCGCTTCTCGAAGGCCTCGGCGTTCTGGTCTGTCCAAGACTCATGGAGCTGAGCCCAATCGCGCATGAACTGTTTCTGGGCATCGAGGAGCAGGCCTCGGCCAAGGGAGAGGCTCATGGTGATGCCCCGCTCTCTTCATCCATCGGGGTCGGGGTCTCGGTTGCAGCGGGTGTTTCTGGCGGGGTCGCAGTGCTGGGCTTGCCAATCTGGGCGTAGCTGTCGAGGATGTCGCTCATCTGGTCGAGCGCCCCCACCGCCTGGCCGAGCTCGCCCCGGACATACCAGCCCAGCTGCGAGACAGAGCCTCGGTATTCTTCCACAGCCCGCTGAAGCTGGCGGGCCCACCGGCGGGTCTGCTCGATCCGCTCTTCCACCGCTCGGAGTTTGCGTTTGGCGGCATCGACAGCAAGGCGGTCATCGACCTTGGGCTGGGGGTTGTCCTGCCCGGGGTCCATGCGGGAGATCATGCGGGTGCGGGCGCGGGTGACTTCTTCTTGCAGCTGGCGGGCCTCGCGTTTGAGGCGGGGGTGCTGGTCGTGGACGATCCAGTCGAGCGTGCGGGTGGCAGAGGACTCGGCAGTCGAGAGGGCCGCCTGGGTCAACTCGGCAAACTTGATAACTGCGGGCTTGAAGGCCCGGAGAGCTTCAACAGATCCAACACTGGCGCGTTCAGCCATGGGGATACCCTGCCTTCTTCAGCGGAAAGACTCCGGTCAGCGTTGGCGGAGGTAGGCGTCGAGGCGTTCGGCCTTGCGGAGGAGGAGGGGGACCTGCTCCTCGCTCGCATCGACAAAGCGTTGGAACTGGCGGAGCGTCTGGTCAAACTCCTGCTGAAACTTGGCGTGCTCCTGGTCTCGCCAGGTCTGGCCGAGGGCGATGGCGCTGCCATGGAGCTGCTGCATGGCTTGCGTCATGTTGGCGTTAAAGGCCTTGAGCGACTGGGCGAATCGGCGGAGCTCTTCTGGGTCGGCGACGGCTTTTGCCATGGGGGGTCTCCTGAGTGGAGTGTATGGGGAATGCCGCCGTTTGGCATAGCACCACAACCCCTCGTCCGCAGCTACCCAGAGCTGTGGCCACGGCACCCCGCCACGGTATCTGGCTTGATGCGGGGAATCAGGGTGACAGGATTCGAACCTGCGACATCCTGCTCCCAAAGCAGGTGCTCTACCAAGCTGAGCTACACCCTGTCGGTGCCCATCGGGCAGTAGGAAAGTGTAGGCCCGGAGGGGCGAACTACCCGAAGGCTGAAACTCGAAGAAAAAACGCCGGCACGATCTTTCGACCGGGCCGACGATCTCCTCCAGCGGGGCGTATCCGCATGGAGCTTGTGTGGGGTGTCGAGCCTGCCTCTGGCAGCGGCACCCTGGATCAGAGCGGAACCTCCTTGAAGAGGAGGATGCGTGGTTTCTGGCCGGGCTCGGTGACATTGGAGCGATCAACGACCATCACGAATCGGCGGGCGACGCTGGGGACGAGCGGGTCGTTGATGCCGAGGCCCTTGACATCGGACTCCTGGTAGCCGTGGACGATGAACCAGACCGCGAAGACATCGGACCGGATAGAGCTTGAGGCCATCACGGTGTTTGCAAGGGCGAGGCGTTCGTCGTAGTCGTCCTCGATATGGTCGTCTTCAGCGGTCGTGCCGTAGACGATGGAGTCGATGCCCTCCTGGTTGACATCGAGGCCGTCGTAGCCGAGGCGGTCGATGTCGTGAGGTAATGCGTAGCCAGCGACATCGGGGGCATAGCCCCAATCGCGGAGGAATGTAATCTCGCCGAGAGATCGGATGCCGAGGTTCTCATGGATTCCCATGACACCGGTGGTGCCCCAGCGGGCGTTGGCAGCCGGGGACTCACCGGGTGCGATGCCATTTGGCGGGCTCGTGCGGGTCGTGAAGGTGGCATCCCACCAATCACGGAAGTTGAGCGTCTCGATGGGCTCTGTGCCGAGAACAACCTCGCGGGGGAACATCGCTATGCGGTCGCGGTAGGCCTCGAGAGTTGTTGCGATATCAGATCGCCAATCGTGGGTGATGTTGTCATTCCACCACCAGTTGGGTGTCGTGCCATCAGGGTCGAACACAGATGGAGGTGAGAGGCCGGGGAGTGAGCGGAGGACTTCGCGTGAGGCGGTGTTGATGTTGATCTGGCCGTGGGTCGGGGTGGTGATGGAACCGAACTTGGGCGGGAGGGTTGTGAAGGTGTCAAAGAGGTTGGCAGCAGCCGGGATGCCCAGACCCCATCGAACCTCGCCGGGGTCAAACATGCCGTCTGCGTTGGCGTCGATGAAGGGGACGAAGGCGTCGTACTTGAGGAAGCCTCGGTCGAGAAGGGGCTCGATCATGCCGCTGGGGTCGTAGAACATGTCCTCGTAGACCGTCTGTGTATCGGTGGCCTCCGGCTCGTCATATGCAAGGGCAATGGCGAGTGCTTCGCTGAGCGTGGTCCACTCGATGTCTTCATCGTTATTGTTATAGGCGGGGTCAGGGATCTGGTATGGCGCGATGCCGAGGGGGAGGAGGAGGTCGGCCACTCGCATGACGGAGACGGGGGGCGTGCCGACCTCGAACTTGTCGTTGTTAAGGTGGGGCTCGATATAGAGGGATGCGTTGTTGAGGTCGCCCTGAAAGGGGATGCCTGCGAGGTTGTTACCGATCTCGAAGCCGGGGACATTGTTCGGCGGGTCGTTGCGTTTCTTGTCTGGGTCTTTACTGACGGTTGGGACGAGCTTGGTCAGGCCCGGGCCTGATTGTTTGTTGAGATGGTCGAGGAGTTTCTTGGCAGCATTCTGACCTTGGAAATCGCTGATCTTCTGTTCAACATTCGATCCGCCATCGTCGTAGGATCTGTTCTGGGAATCCGTATCCGTTTGATTCTTGCTCTCAAGGCAGTAGGCTGGTAGCGCCCCTCTTGGGACAATTGCAACAGCCAGTGCGCCTGGGTCGTCACGCCTGCGGAGTGAGGCAAATCGGGTGATGGTGAGGCCTTGGTTATCGACCGAGCCACTGGTCGGTGATTCGTTCCCGATCTTTGCGTTATCGATCTCACCGGCTCTGCCTGGTGAGTTTGGGAGTTGGCGGTCGAGCGCAGGAGTAGTGGTAGAAGGATCGCGCATGCGGTCAACGAGTGTGTCGTTGCTGGGGTCGTTGAGGGAAGACTCGTCGATATTGTTGATTTCAAAACCACCGCTGGGATCGGTCCTTGGTTTCTCGACACGCCAGAGCCGGACAACCCTGCGATCAGCTTCGGAACCGGTTTGGAGTGAGGTAAAGCTGCCGGATGGGATGATGATGTTGCCGGTGTCTCGAGCGAACTCGCCGACACGGATGGTGTCGGTTGTGGTTCCCAGTTGGCGGCCAATCCAGCTGTTCACCTTGTCGATGTTGATATCGGGATCGATGGCGTTGTTGATGCGCTCGAGGATGCGCGCGGGGTTTGCGCTGAGGACATAGAAAGTCTTGGAGTCGCGTGGCCCGAGGCTGATTGTGTTGCTGGTCTCTACGCCTGTGAGTGAGTCTACCTCGGTGAGCTTGTAATAATCATCGCCGTACTGGATGTAGTAGAGATCACGGCGTGCCTGCGCAAAACCGCCGTCAGCAGGGTTGCCCGAGAGCGTGATGGTCTCGTCGAATGGGTTATGAATCTGGAATGCAAGCACCTCAAAGAGGCAGTCCGGGTTTGATTCGGACGGGTTGCCGTTGATGGAAGGGCGGTAGTTGAGGTTGACATCGTCGATACCGTCGCCGTTGAGGTCGAGTGGGAAGTCGATATCGCCCTGGATTGGAGAGCTTCGCGGAGTATCTGTATAGACAATGAAGGATGCGGCTTCGGTGATAAAGGGCTGGGCCTCGATACCGAAGACATTGATGGCGTTGGGCATGCCGGGGATAGCGGTTGAACTGTCATAAAGACGGCGGGGGTCGCCGGAGGGTGTGTTGGCGTCGAGGTCGAGGAGCTTCCAGGGGTAGAAGGGGTTGCGGCCTGTGTTATCGAGGTCGGTGTTGCGGAAGGTTGAGGTGCCATTGAAGAGGAGTGTGCGTTTGGTGGGTGCGTCGCCGGTGTCATAGGCATCGAGCATGTTGACAGCGAGCATGCCCGCGGTCTGGATGGCGAGGTGTGGGCCTTGGTAGCCGTAGTAGAGCGTGTCGGTCTCAGGGGATGAGCCGTCCCAGTGGTTGGGGCCGGGGGCGGTCTGGTTGTCGGAGTAGGGCGCGAGGGCATTGGCATATGCCTCGAAGAGTTTTTGGCCGGGGACATCGGTGCCTGTGGAGAAGAGGTCATTGATGGAGCGTTTTGTGTCCCAGGTACGCTTGGTGTTGCTGTTGTCGAGGGCGAGTTCGTCGGGGTTCGGCTGGTTGCGGTTGTTGGGGTCAGAGCGGATCATGGTCGGGGTGATAGGGCGGTTGAAGCTGATGGTGGTGAGGCGTTGGCGGGCATCGGTGATGAGGGCAGCCGCGGCTTCATCATGTATCGCGTTGATAAAGAATGTGTAAGACCCCGGACCAGCGGGCCACTCGCCTCGGGTTCGTTCGAGGTCGGTGGAGCGGTTGTCGCGGAGTGGGCTGTATCGGGCGGCGAGCATCGCGTTCATACTGTCCGGATCGCCACGGCCACCGAGTGCGACTTCGAGAGGTGAGCGGGTTTTGTCGTTGTTGACACCGTTGAAGGTGAGGAGCTCGAAGAGGGAGTCGATGCCGAAGGGTCGGCCGAGCCATGAATTGTTGTTGCCACCAGCGATGTATTGCCCCCCGCCGGAGCCGAAACCTGCAACGAGGGTGTAGTAGTTTGATGGTGCGAGGAAGTTGTTGGTGCCGGTGAGTTTCCAGTAGGGATCCCAGTAGGGGTTGAGTGTTGTGCCGCCAGTTGCCAGTGAGAACTCGCGGTCGATACCTGTTCCGGTATCAAAGGCTAAAAGACCTTCGTATCTGGGGGCGGGCATGATGCCAACATCCTGGACGATGCGGAGCGCGTCGTAGGCTTTTTCACCCGCGTAGTAGTTGTTGTTGTCGGCGTTGGCTGTGTCGTACTCTGCGTAGTTTTCAGGGTCGGCTGGGTCTGGGATGTTGGGATAGTTGGGCTGGAGGTGGTCAGAGTAGCCGACGATGGTGCGGGTATCGGTGGCGAAGTCTTCGCCTGTGAGGATTCGACGGATATCGATGGCGGCGGCATTGAGGCCGTAGGGATCATCGGCGAGGGGGGCGAGCGTTGTATCTGTGGCGGTGTTAACATTGACACGCCCTGAGAGGTCGATGGCGCGGACAGCAAAGAAGTAGCGGAGGCGGTTGTCGTTTTCGAGGAGTTGGGTCTCGATCTTGTCGTTTATGATGCGGTCTTCGACCATCTCGAACCATGTCGAGTCAAGAATACCGTCACCATCGGCGTCGGCGTATTGATAGAGGAGGTACCGCCCGTCACCAGGGTTGAGCCGTGGCTCAACCTTTGGGAAGGCGAGCCATCGTTGACGCGAATTCCAGTCGGCGGGGACGGAAAGCTCGGAGCTTGAAGGGACGGGCGTGCCGCCAAAGTCTCGGGTGCCGTTGCGGGCGTTGTCGATCATTGGGCTGTCTGCAAAGAGCGTGAGGGGGGCTCCTGAAGAATCAGAGTCCAGGCTGTAGCCTCGCATCTCCCAAGGCGTGGCGTCAAAGTTGCCGCGTGAGACACCGTTGGCGGTTGCGCCTCGGAGGTTGTAGAGGTTGACGGGGCTGCCGTCGGGGGCGAAGTTGGAGAGGTTCATCCAGTCGAGGCGTTCACGGTAGTAGAGCGTCGGGTCGGACTCGGCATTGAGCCCGGTGGCGTTGAAGTTCTGGAGGCTGGGCTCGGAGGAGGCAAGCCATGGGTCGGTGCCGGTGCCGTTGCCGGTGGGTGTGAACCAGAGGCGCTGGTCGGTCCCTGCGCCGACAGTGATATTGCCGAAGATGTCGTTTGCACCGTTGGGGAACATGGCGGAATAGGCCGCGGACGGATAATCCCACGCCTCGCGTCGGAAGATGGGGTCGCCGTTTTCGTCTCTCTCGCCGAGGTAGACGGTATCGAAAAGGTCGTCGGCGATAATGGAGGCGAGGTAGTCGCGGAACTGGTCGGGGATGTCGTCGCGCTGTTCAAACTTGAGGGCTGCTGCGCTGGTCTGGCTGTCGGTGCGGCCGATGGAGACATAGATGACGGTGATGACCGACAGCAGGGCGAGGGTGCCGACGACCATGATGAGGAATGAGCCTCGGCGGGTCTGGCGCACGCTGGCGGGGATACCCGCGAGGCGCGCAAGGAGCGCGGGGCGGGTTGTGCCGGGGGCAGTGCGTTGTGTTGTGTTGTTGCGTTTGAGTATTCGCCTGAACATGGCAATCTACTTGGCGTCGGCGCGGGCGGTCTGCATGAGTCGGCCTCGCGGCTGACCCTGGGGTGCGGGTCAGAAGGCGTCGGTCTCGGGTGTCTCGAAGATAAACTGGAAAGTCTGCTCGATCGAGGGATCGACAGGGTCAGCAAGCGTCATGGTAATGCGGATAAGCTTTGGCCACGGCCAGGGGATGATGGCGGGGTCGACATTTGGGTCGGTGGGCGTGTAGTAAGGATGGATGTAGCCAAAGTGGGCGGTGAGAACATCGGGATAGTTATCACGGGGAGGGACGGGAAAGAGGTTGTAGAGAGCACTGGTCGGGAGGTTGCGGGTGGCGGTGGTGCCATCGAGGCGTTGGTAGGGCATGGCGTAGGGACGATACTCGTTTGTCGAGTCGGTCGTGTCGTAGGGATAGGGGTACACAACGGGGAAGGTGTTGCCATCGATGGTGATATTGCGTTCTTTCCCGAACCAGATGAGTTGGCCGTGATAGGGGAGTGTGTCGTTGTTGACGATCTGGCCAAAGGAATATTCGACGATGAACTCGGTACACCGGGGGACGAAGACGGAGGAGGCCAGCGCTCGCTGGTCGGCGATGCGGTAGCTCTGGAGCGCGGGAAAGCTTGGGTCATCGGGGTAGTTGGTGTCGAGAAGGCCTACAAAGTCAGGGAAGCTCTCCTCGTATCGTGGGCGAGCACCATATTCTGGGTCTGTCGTCTGCGGGAAGACCGGACCTGTCGGGAAGAGGTCCTCCATCCACGCTGCCATGTAGCGGATATCGCCGGCTGGGCCGGATGTATGGTCGAACTGGTCATCGAACAACGGCCCAACGCCGCCAGTGCCTGGAAAGAACTGTAACTCGCTTCCGATGTTGCTCGGGAACTCCCCGACATCGGTGATGATGCGGCGGATCTCTGCGAGATCGGTGGTGGCGACATCGACGATGCCCGAGGCAAGGGTTGGGTGCCTTGCGATGTCCCCCCCGGGGCCGAAGCCACGGATGTACTCCGTAGACGACGGAAACGCATATGGCCCTGAACCCCCGGGAGGGCCGGAGGGGAACATGGCAGCCAGCGAACGGAAGGCGCTGGCGGCAGCGGGCTGGCCGGCGATCTGTATCTCGTTGTCGCGGGCGACGATATACCCGGGGCCTGACGATGAGAACCCAAGATCGTCGAGGACTTGGTCATCCGGCAGGCGTTGGTTGCTGCTCGTCGGCGTGGCGAGGACCGTGACCTTGCGGAGAAGAGTCCAATCCGCGGCATACCGGTTGGGGTTGGTATCTGGGTTGGAGGTGTCCAGATAGCCCAGCGCCAGTTCGTTGCGGAAGAGCCTTCGTTCGCTATTGTTCTGCGGATGCTTTCTCCCGTCATCGACCTCGGGAAGTTCATAATGCACTTCATCATTTGCTGAAGGGTTGTAATCATCCAGCGGGTGGAGCTTGATGCCGTGGCCGTAGTAGATCATGGCCTCGGACGAGGAGGCGTTGAGGCCCGGGATGACCGGCGTGCGGGAGCTTGTGAATTCGCCCTTGGAGAAGAAGAGAATCTGGTCGATACGGCGGAGACGCTGTTGGTTGATGGGGTAATCTGGGTAGAGCGCAACATGGTCTTGCGGCTCATTGATCTGGCCGTCCTGGTCTACATCTGCATACTCATGACGGATGACCAGCACGCCGTCGCGGGTCATCGCCTGGAAGTCGGTGCGCATCTGGCGTTCGATGAGTGAGGCGTATTCGTTGAGGTTGCTGACGCGGCGGCCACCGGCGACGGTCTTGCCCACCGCCCCAAAGATGGACGCGATGCCGACGGCGAGGATGGCGACTGCGCCGATCGCGACGATGAGTTCGATAAGCGTAAAGCCGAGGGTTGGCCGCGCTGCCTGTGGTTGTGTTGTGCGCTTGTGCATGGGCTTGGCTCGGGTGGCTTGGGGTGGTGTTGCGGGTCTAAGGACTCACTGTGAAGACATAGGGCTCGATGGGTGTGGACTTGGGGAGGAAGATGATGGGGTTGAAATCGTCCACATCGAAACTGCCGTTTCTGTTGGTGTCGTCCTCGATGATTGCCGGGGTAATCTTAATCCAACGGAACTGGTTGCGCACAGGCTCGACATCGGAAACGGTATAGAGGTTTCCGCGGCTGTCGAGGAACTGCTGCCCTTTCGTGGCGAGCAACAGCGCGGCAACATCGGGGTCGGTGTTACTGATGACATCACCGATGGCGATTTTAACAACTGGCTCTGTACCGACCCCGGGGCCATTGATCTCCGCGACAATCGGCGTGGCGTAGTGCGCACCGCGGTTGCGGCGGCCATCGAAAGTCGGGACGCCTAAACGATCGACACCAACAGGGTATCGCCTGTTTTTGAGAGCGGGCTTACTGCCCTGGAAGGCGGGATCACCGATGAGTGTGGAGGTGAGGGAGTAGCGGATTGGTGTGAGTGTATCGTCGCGAAAGCTTGGTTTGATCCCGGGATCAATGGGGCGGAGGAAAACCACAACGCGAATTGGGCTGTTGCCGGGATTGGTTGGATCAATAAGACGAGCAGCGATGTCCCAGACATATTTGGGATCGCCGTCGGTCGAGAAGGGAAGCGGGTAGAGACGCTGAGAGAGGGGGAGGCGTACAGGGTTTGTATTCGTGTCGCCGAGAGCGGCAGGAAGAATGTAACTCCCAAGTTCTTGCAAGTTGTTGGTGTCCTCTGGTTCGACAGCAATCCAGTCGCCGTTGTCGCCATTGTTATCTCGTACATACCGCTTGAGCGCATCCCATCCCCTCCCATCGGGTCGGAAGTTTGCGTTGCTCGCAAGGATTGGCGAGATGGCGTTCTGGGCGGTGATGCCCTGGGTTATTTCGGTAGAGATTCGTTGCTGGCGGAGGACAGCGGGGAAGACCGCGCCGAGGCCCAGGAGGCCGAGGGCGAGAACGAAGACCGCGACAAGCACCTCGACGAGCGAGAAGGCCCGGCGGGCAGAGGCCGCGGCGGTGGCGAGGGTGAGACTCATTTGCCACCTCCGGGTTCGGGCGTGCTGGTGCCAACCAGGTCGAGCCTGCGAAGCGGGACGGGCTGCAGAGCGCCGGTGTAGCGCTGGAGGGTGTAAATGCGGGCGATGGGGAGATCTGGCGGGGTGCTCCCATCACCATACGGGTCGAATATCCCGTCATCGTTGGTGTCACCTTCGAGCCACGGCGTGATCTTCTGGTAGAAGTTGCTTCGGATGCCATACCTGGGCTGTTTGATTGATTTGTAGAAGGAGCCGGTGTGGCGTTCGAGCTTGGCACCGATACCAGAGGCAAGGTCGGTTGCGTTATAGAGGACAACCTGCTCGACGGTTCGGCAGAGGACGGTGTCGCCTGAGATATCGCCAAAGAGGCGTGAGAGAGTGTCCAACCCACCTCCGAAAATACTGGCACCATCGAATCGGAGAAGGGCCTTGCGAACGGTATCGCCAAGATCGGTACCGAAATCGACGCGGAAGTCGCTAAAGGGCGGCACGCTGCGGCCTGCGGCGGTCGGTCTCGGAGAAAGGACAAGGGCTTCACGAGTATCACCAAGCGCAACCGAGCCGATGCCGCCATTGAAGCGGACCATGAAGGACTGACGATCGCCGCCGTCGTCTGTGGCAAGCGCGTCGTAGAAGCCCGTTTCAGGGAAGACCCAGTTGTGTTGGTCCGGCGGGTATGGGTCGCTGTTGCCTGCAGCGGTTTTGTCATACCAGGTGAGGTTTCCTGAGCCACCAAGGTCCATCATGCCCGCGGGGACAAAGCCTCGGACCATCCACCCTTGAGAGAACTGGATGGGCTCGAAGTTAGGGATGGGGACAAAGATGTCGCGCTTGGGGTATTGACCGTTGCTGTCGGGGATGCCGGAACGATCGGTGATGGTTCCGACATATTCGTAGATGAGCGCCGTTGTGAGGCCGCCGGGCTCAAAGAAGAAAACGACGGCGGTGTCGGCACCGCGGTCTGAGTGCAACGCGGCATTGCGGCCTGACTGAAAGGCGAGGCGGAGCTTGGTCTCGGCGTTTGAGGACTCGGTCGAGGCGATCGTGGCGCGGAAGGTGGGCAGAGAGACGGCCAGGAGGATGAGGATGATGGAGATGACGACGATGAGCTCGGTCAGGGTGAAGGCGCGGCGGGCGGGACACCCACCCCACTGCCTTCGACGCAGACTGGTCTTTGCACGCGGATGTTTCATCGGCCAACCTCCACTATGTTATCTACGCGGGCGGCTGCCTCGGCTTTTGCTTCGGCTTCGGCGGTTGAGCCGGTGAAGCGTTTGCCAAGGGCATCCTCGATCTGTGCGAGGGTTTCGCTCTGATCGCCTATATCGCCGAACACACCATCGGCACCAGCTGCAACGATCGCAAAGGCTGCATCACCGAGTTCGGTCCTCTCCCTAGCGACCTCGACGAGTTCGGGAACATTGAGAACGCCTCGTTCATCGTCGCCCGCAGCCATCGTGCCCGGTTGCCAGCGGTAGTAGCGGTACGCGACACCGTTTCGGTCCTGGAGTTCGAAGCGACCGGTGGAAGGGACATCACCTGGTAGCCACGCTGCAAAGACAACCCCCCCGGTCTTGGGATCAAAGAGTGCCTCGTATGTCTCGTTGGTGAGTCGATCAAACGAGCCGTTGCGTTTGGGCTTTCGTGCACCGGGACCTTCGAGGCCGTCAATCTCTTTGTCGAGTTCGCCCATGATGTAGTAGGCAAGGCTGTAGACGCTGTATCGATATCTCGGATTGTTGCTCTCACCACGGAGGTATCGGAGGTCGATGGGGTCGGAAATGCTGTAGACATTGGGGACGGTCCTCCAACTGTCAGAGACAACGAGCGGGCCTCTCTGGTCTGGAGAACCCGTGTACCCATCCTTGACCAGCGGCGGCAGGAACCCAAAGTCATTCTTGAAGGTTTGCACCGCGACCTTGAGCGCGCTGACATCCTGCGTGGTCGCGGCCTTTCGTGCGGCGGCAAAGGCCTGCCTCATCCCAACGACCAGCAGGCCGATGAGGACCCCGATGATGAGAATCGAGACGAGCAGCTCGATGAGCGTGAATGCTCGGGGGCGTCTTGTATTGTGCGAGTCGGTGTGTTTCACAGCCTGGCTCCGATGATTACCCGCCGCCGAGGGATTCGATCATGGCGACGAGTGGGAGGAACATGGCAACAACGATGGTGCCGACCATGAGGCCGAGGACAACGACCATGAGCGGTTCGAGGAGGCTGACGAGTGAGGCGACCGCGACATCGACCTCTTCGTCGTAGTTGTCCGCGATTTTGAGGAGCATGGTGTCCATGTCGCCGGTCTCTTCACCGACATCGATCATGTTGACAACCATGGCGTCACAGGTCTTTGACTCGCGGAGAGGACCCGCGAAGCTTTCGCCCTCGCGGATGGAATCATGGACCTTGCCGAGGGCCTTCTCGAAGACATAGTTGCCCGAGGTCTCGGCGGTGATCTTGATGGCTTCGAGGATGGGAACGCCGGCAGAGATGAGCGTGCCGAGCGTTCTCGTGAAGCGGGCGATGACGGTTTTGCGGATGAGCGTGCCGAGGACGGGAACCCAAAGGAGGACGGTGTCTGTGATCGCCCGGCCCGGGCCTGCCTTGCGGATTAGCTTCCAGAGAAAGTAGATGCCAAAGGGTGCAGCGATGACAATGACCGCGCCCGGCACGGCCTGGTCCGGTGTTGCGCTGCCCGCGATCCAGCTTGAGGTATAGATGAGCCCTCGGGTGAGAGCGGGAAGTTCAACACCGAAGTCTGCGAAGATCTCCTTGAACTTGGGGATGATGACGATCATGATAAAGATCATGATGGCGATAGCGACAAAGATAACGGCGATGGGATAGACCATCGCGCCCTTGATGCGTCGCTTGAGCCGTTCGCTTTTCTCCATGAACTCTGAGAGCCTCTGGAGAATAACATCGAGCACGCCACCGACCTCGCCTGCCGCGACCATCTTGGTGTAAAGGCGGTCGAAGGTTCTGGGGCACTTCCCGAAGGAATCGGAGAGACTTGTGCCGCCCTCGACCTCTTCGCAGACATTAATGAGTGTGTTTTTCAGGCCTCCGGGCTTGGC